>DASZFN010000182.1:0-2427 GCA_035939715.1 Gemmataceae bacterium
CGTCGAGAAGAGACGCTCGTTCGGGCCCCGGGTCGTGCTGCGCCTGCGCGGCAAGGGGGAGGTTCGGACGGGCCCCATTCACATCAAGGGGAGCAGCCTGGTGCTCTACTTCGAGCCCCCGGAGGAGGGCAAGGAGCGGCCGGTGCTGGTGCCCAAAAATGCGGGGGGCCGCGAGGCGTTGATCGAAGTCGAAGGGGGCAGTTGCGAAATAGTGGGCGGCAAGATTCGCTTTCCCAACGCGCGCAATCTGCCGGTCCCGCAGTACGTGGTCAAGGTGCAGGGCGGGCACCTTTACGTTGTCGGCTGCCACCTGGAAGGCTCCCTGGACCAGGCGCCGAATTCCTACCGTGGATTGGTGTACTTCTCAGGTTCAGGAGAGCCCGCGCCGGATCAGGCTCAGGAATGCGCTCTCGCGGATTCCATCCTCCTTTCCGGCCTGAGCTGTGTGCACATCGCCAACGCCGGCACACGGCTGCGTGTCCAGAACTGCGCGCTGGTTTCGGCAACGGAAGCATTCTATCTGGAGCCCGGCAGCGCCTCCGCCGAGAAGCTAAACGCCCAATGTATCCTCGAGCGCAATACGATCACGGCGCGGCATGCTGCATTTCGCGTCGCGGATGCCGCCAAACCACCCAGTCCCATGGATCCGCTCGTCATGCAGGCGAAGGGCAATGTATTTCTGGATCTCTTCAAAGACCAGCAGAGGCGTGCTGGCCTTCTGACCTACGAAGGTGAGAGCTTGTCCCACGGGCTTATGGTCTGGCAAGGTGAAGGCAACGTCTACGATAAGCAATTTCAGTTCTATGCCGCGCCTCATGATCAGCCGTTGGCGAACATCCCTCAGCCGTCCGCGAAGTGGGCGCAACTCTGGGGCAGCCTGGGCGAGCGCCGCATGACCGTAATTGACCCTGCCGTGCGCGCTCTCGATCCCACCAACCTGCAACTCGAGCGTTTGTCGGTGCCCGAGCTCTCTTCGCGCCAGACAAACCGAGGGCCCGTGCCCGGAGCGGACCTGGAGCAGCTTGGCATCGTCAAGAAATTCAGGAAGAAGTGACCGGCCACTCATGAATTTTGCACTTCTCGGCGACCATCCCGAAGGACTGGAAATGGCGCGCGTGCTGGCTTCGCTGGGCCGGCACCGCTTGCTCGCATACCACGGGCCGGCCGTGGGCGCGGAGTTCTTGCGCCGCTGGGGCCTTAGCTTTCAGGCGCATGGCGACATGGAAGAAGTGCTGGCCGACCCTCAGATAGAGGCCGTCATCGTTGCCGGCAGCCTGGAGGAGCGGCCCGGTCAACTGCGCCGGGCCTTGCAGTCGGAACGCCACGTCCTTTGCGTGCACCCCGCCGATCAGACCCCGGACATCGCCTACGAAGCGGCCATGATCCAGGGGGACGCGCAGGTCGTCCTCATGCCGCTCTTGCCCTACGCGCTGCATCCGGGAATCGCCCGGCTTGCAGACTTGATGGGCAAGGAAAACATTCTCGGCAGCGTGCGCCTGGTCGAGATGGAGCGCGAAGCGACCGAGTCTATCCTGATCGACGAAGGACAGGCCAAGGTCGGCATTCCCGGCTGGGACCTCCTCCGTGCCCTCGGCGGAGAAATCGCCGAGGTAGCCGGCTTCGCTGCCGGCGAGCATTTGAGCGCCGATCAGCCGGCGCTGCTGGCCGGCAGTTTCGCCAGCGGTTGCCTGTTTCGCGCCGCCTTCCTGCCGGGACAGCATGAATCGAAATTGACGTTGCGGGTGACCGGAAGCTACAGCCGTGCGGAACTCCTGTTTCCTGACGGCTGGCCCGGAGCGGCCCGGCTGCATTGGCAGGACGAGAGCGGCGCCTTGCGGACGGAAAGCATGGCGGAATGGAACCCCTGGCTGCCGGTGGCCGAAGCATTCGAAGCCGCCATCGCCGGACAGCGGGAGTCAAATGCGTTTCAAGCGGACACCGCAGCGCCGACGGCGAGTACACGATCGCATGGCCCGCTCTCGTGGCAAGCGGAGGTCCGAGCGCTGGAACTGGACGACGCCGTGCGCCGCAGCGTCGAACGCCGCCGCGTCAGCGTGCTGGAATACCCCGAAGCCAATGAGGCCGTTGGATTCAAAGGCACCATGACGCTGGTCGGCTGCGGCTTGATCTGGATCATCCTGATTCTGTTGATTCTGTCGCGCTGGTTCCCCTGGCTGGGCTGGGTAATTGTGCCGGTGCTTTTCTTCTTCCTGGGACTGCAGATATTGCGCTGGTTGGTGCCCAGTCCCGAGGCGAAAAGCGATGAGCCAGATAAGTAGGTCCCGTCTGCCGGAAGCCCCCCGGTCCCGTCCGGCAGACGGGACCTACTTCGCTCTCACCTGAACATGCGAATATGAATCGCAAAGCGGCGCACCCTACAAGCGAATAAGTGGTAAAAGCTGCTCGCAGCCGGGCGTCTGCGGGGGA
>DASZFN010000183.1:0-5207 GCA_035939715.1 Gemmataceae bacterium
GTGAGGCCGGCGTCGAGGTCGTCGGCCACGGACTGCACCTGTTCGTCGGTGAGAAGCCGGCTCTGTCGCAGGTGATTCAGAAACGTTTGCGCGTCCACAATTGTCCCCTCACGAGGTCATTCAACCAAATTGACATTGGGAACAGCAGGAGCATTGGTTGCCGGGGCGACGAGGACGGTGCCGCTGCCGCTCAGCTTCGTGTAGGAGACCACAAGTGCCGCGGCGATGGGTCCTGCGGTAAGCAAGGTTGAAGGGCTCAGGATGAGTTCAGCATTGATCGCATAGATCGCGCCGCCCATTTCCATCGTCGTGCCGCCCGACAACTGAACGGGGAGTGCGAGGGAGCGGTCCTGAAAGATCGTGATGCCGCGATAGGATCCGGACGTCGCTGCCGAAAAGGAGACGTTGCCGCCCGAGACGCGGACCTGGTCGGCCGCCACGGTGCCGGTGGTGTTGTAAATCATGATTCCGCTGCCGGTGACGGTGCCGGTGTCGACGATGAAGCCGCCGCCCTGCATGACGTAGGTGCCTGGCATCATGGTGACACTGCCGCCCGTCACGTGGATGCCTCCCTGGTAGACGCCGGGATTGAGCACCGTTCCATTGGAGGAGACGACCAGGTTGCTGGTACTCTGGACCGCCAACTGAGTGGGGTCGGGAGGGGCCAAGTTTGCCAGCGGATCGGGGACCGGCCGAGTCAGCGTCGTCAATCCGCCCGGCGAACCGCCCCCGCCCCCACCCAGCAATCCGCCCAGCAGTCCGCCTAGCAATCCCCCTAGAAGTCCGCCGAGGCCCCCGCTGCCTCCGAGGATACTGATGCTACCTGCGTTGAGCGTGGCACCACCATTCAGGCTGATCGCGTTGGGGTCGTTGGAATTCACCGTCAGCGGGAGTCCGGAGAAGTTGGCATTGACCGGGCCGCTGGCGGAGAGTGCGACGCCGCTGGGCGTCATGAGCATGACGCCGAGCTGCTTGGGTGGCCCCTGGGCGACGGCGCGTGCCTTCACCGGCAACTGGCTACCCGCCAGGCCGGAGCTGAACGTCGACCCGAGATTGGATTGAATAATGACTTCGACGTAGTTTTGCTGACCCGCAAAATCGCCGAACTTTGGGGGAATGTTGACAGCGACGATGGACGAGGCGCCGTCGTTGGCGTAACCGTTGCCCGCGGCCGACGTCAAGGCGGCGTTCAGGGCGGTGCCATTCGGATCGGAGCCGGCGTTCTGGGAGTAGTTTTGGTAGAGGTCGATGGCGGCGGCGAGGGCGGCGGCATCGGCGGCAGCCTGGACCTTGCGGCGTTCCTGCATCATGCGGCCGCCGTCCATCGACATGGCCAGGACCACGATGATGACGCCGAGGCACAGAACCATCCACACGGTGACATGGGCGGAACGGTGATTGAGATTTCGTGCGGCCATTTCAAAACTCCATTGCCATTTGCGATACGCTGCTCAGCGAGATCGGCCCAACGAATCCCCAGGCGGGAACCCAGTTATACGAGACGGTGACACGCACCTGGTTGGCAACGGTACCGCTGCTGGTTTGCGTGGTCGGAGACTTCGAGGAGTTGTCCCAGTCGACGGCGTTCCCTGTCGTTCCGTCGATCCATTGCACCTGCACGGTGAGCTGGGAGGGATCCATGCCGGCGGCGAACGGCAGCACCGCCGCCGAAGCGATCTGCGCCGCCGTGGGAGACGCCTTGCCGGTCGCGGCAGCCCATTTCGTCCCCTTGACCGCCGCGTAGCGACTTGCTTCACGAGCCTGACAGGCGACCTGCTGGTACTGGGCGACGCCGATGCCGCCGACGATCAATCCGAACAACAGGATGAACATCGCCGGATAGACGACGGCGCCTTCGAGGACCAGTGCGCCCTGTCGCCGTCGGCGGGGAGCTGTTTTGCGGTTCAACATAGGGACCTCTCGGCTCACTACCTTACTGGCCTGTTGCCGGAATCACCGGCATCTGGGCCGTTCTCGTAAGCGTTATTCCTCCGGGCAGCATGGGGTACGGAACGATCGTCTGAAACTGGTAGGTCACAGTCACCGTCGCGGTGCTGCTGGTAATCGAAACTTTGACGTTGCCGGTTTGCAAGGCGGGATTGAGCGAGCTGCCCTCGGCGACGGCGGCCTGCTGGGCGGCTGTGGTCGGGTCGATGCCGGTATTGGGATTCACCACACCGCCGGCGTAAAGAGCGGCGCATTCGGCACAGTTCTGTATTGTCTCGGCGTAGTAGAAAACTCGGCAGAAGTCGACGGCGATGAGAAACATCGCGGTGAGGAACGGCAAGCAGATGGCCAATTCGGCGGCAATGGCGGCGGAGCGCGGCACCGTGCGGCGGGCTTGCCGCGTCAACGCGCCGTTACGAGCTGTGCACATGGGCCTCATTGGCGTGCTCCGGGTTATTTCATGAACATCCTGGCGATCTGGTAAACCGCCGGGCCGAGCGTGACGATGAAGACCGCCGGGAAGATGCACAACAGTGTGGGGAACAGGATTTTGACGGCCGCCTTCTGGGCTGTCTCTTCAAGCTTCTGCTGCCGCTCCAGGCGCCAGCTATCCGCATGAATGCGCAGCGACTTGACCGCTCCCGCGCCGAAGCGCTCGGACTGGAGGATGACGCCGGCAAGGTCGCGCATTTCCTCCAGGTCGCAGCGCTCGCCGACTTTCTTCAGGGCTTCGCCGATGGAGAGGCCCATATCGATCTCGCGCTGGGCGATGTTGAGTTCGCCGGCGAGCAAGGGATGAATGGAGCCCAGCTCGGCGGTGACGCGCTGCATCGCGGCGGGAAGACTGATGCCGCCTTCCAGGCACAAGACCAGCATGTCGACGGCATCGGGCAGCCCCAGACGCAGGGCCGCCTGCCGCGCCTTCTTCTTGGCGTCGAGCCAGTACCCGGGCAGAAGTCCTCCGAAACCGGCCGCGAAGGCACTGATGAACAAGGCCGTGCGCAGGGACAAGAGGCCGCACAGGAACGGAATCAACGCCGCCAGTACGGGGAAAGCGACGGCGAGCACCATTTGAAATCCGAGAAACGTGCTGACGGCGCGAGGGTTATAGATACCGGCACTCGTGAACCTGGCAGCGAGCAGCGTGCGCTGCTTCTGTTGTCCGGGAGTCAGCCAGGAGCCGACCCGCCTGAGGGCCGTCCAACCCAGCTCGCCCAGGCTGGCGGTGGGAACCTCCTCGTCTTTTTCCGAGAGTTCCCGCAGGCGCTCGACGGCTCGCTGCCGATCGGCGCGAAACCAGAATAGAAGCGCCAGGGGTGCGGCGACAATGGCGAAAAAGATCGCCAGAAATATCAGCATGCTTGCGAGTTCACCGCTGTGCATCGTTGTCATCTCCCGCCGCTAGATTTACACGTCAAACCGGGTGATCCTGCGTATCCAAAGCACTCCTGCCACCATCAGCGCACCGGTCGCGAGGAGCAAATGGGGAAGTTGCAAGATGACTTCCGCATAATTTCGGTTGACGACCATGAGCGCGGCGAACAGCACGAAGGGAAGTATTACGAGTGTGAGGCCTTGCAAGCGGCCCTCGGCCGTCAAGGCGCGCACTTGCCGATGAAGTCGAAGCCTTTCGCGCACCAGGGTGGCGAGGCGCGTCAGGATTTCCGAGAGATTGCCGCCGGTCTGCCGCTGCAGAATCATGGCCATGACGAAGATGCGCATTTCGAGGATGCCGGTTCGTTCGGCGAGTTCCTGGAACGTGGCTTCCGGCCTGAGACCGAGGCTTTGCTGCTTTTGGCAGCGGCTGAACTCGGCGGCGAGCTGCCCTTCCAAAGAATCGGCGACGGCCTGCAAGGCTTGCGGGACCGACTGTCCCGCGCGAATCACCCGCGCCATGAGGTCGAAGGCGCCGGGAAGCTGGGCGAGCAGCTTTTCGCGGCGACGCTGGCAGCGCTGACGGACGTAGAACAGCGGGGCGCTGATGCCGAGTGCGGCGGCGCCCAGGCCCAGGAGTGGCCCGCGAAACAGCGTCGCCGCCAGCCCGCAGACGAGGCCGAGCGCCGCGGAGATCATTAGCAGTTGCTGGACGGAAATCGGGACATCGGCCTGGCGCAGGAGTTTGCGCAGGCGTGACTGCAAGGTGCGACCCTTGGCGAGAAGAGTCGCCGTGCCGGCGGTGCTTGCCTGGGTCGGCTTGATCGCCGCAGGTTCGAAGGGCGGATGGCTGCTATCGGTTTTGGGTTTGTCGAGATCCTTGAAAAGTGGCGAAGGTTGGACGTGCCCCGGCGCATCCTTGCGGAACTCTTCCTGGACGCGGCGTCGGATGCGCGTGGCGTCACGGAAAAAGACCGCCGTCAGGGCGTAGTACCCGCCCACGATGGAGAAGGCGACGGCCAGGAAGATGAAGACGGGCAACCCCATAGGATCTATCTGCCTGTTGGTTAGAGGATTCGCTGTTCAAACATGGCGGGCGGCAAGGGAACGCCGAGCGCCGCCAGCCTCTGCAGGCACACCGGACGGATGCCTGTGGCCTGGAAACACCCCTGGGCATGCCGTTGCTCGTCCACGCCGGTCTGGCGAAACACAAAGATGTCCTGCATCATGAGCGTATCGCCTTCCATGCCGGTCACTTCCGAGACCTTGACGACCTTGCGGGCTCCGCCGAGCAGGCGGTTTACCTGGATGACAACGTGAACGGCCGAGGCCACCTGGCGGCGGATGACCCAGATGGGCAGGTCAAAGCCCGCCATGCCGACCATCATCTCGAGGCGGCTGAGGGCTTCGCGGGTGTCGTTGGCGTGGATGGTGGTGAGGCTGCCTTCATGGCCGGTATTCATGGCCTGCAGCATGTCGAGGGCTTCCGGCCCGCGGCACTCACCGATGATGATGCGGTCGGGCCGCATACGCAGGGCATTGCGGACCAGGTCGCGGGTCGTGACCTCGCCGACCCCTTCCACATTGTTGGGACGGGTTTCCAGCCGGCCCACATGAGGCTGTTGCAGCTTCAACTCGGCGGCGTCTTCAATGGTAATGACGCGCTCGTTGTCAGGAATGAAGGCGGACAGCGCGTTGAGCAGAGTGGTCTTGCCGGAACCGGTGCCGCCCGAGACCAGGATGTTGAGCCGGGCACGCACACAGGCGCCCAGGAAGTCCATCATTTCGATCGGGACCGACTTTTTGGCAATGAGGTCCCTCGCCTGGATGGGGCGATTGCCGAAGCGGCGAATCGAGACCAGGGCGCCGTCCAGGGCCAGGGGCGG
>DASZFN010000184.1:0-5520 GCA_035939715.1 Gemmataceae bacterium
GTGGTGTTGCTCGTGCCGTCGATTATGTCGGCGATGCGCGTCTTGCTGTTGCGGTAGAACACGCCGTCGCCCGTGAAATCATCGACCTCCGACGCATCTTGCCCCACGGTGGCCGCATAGCTGGACGGAGCCGCCAGGCACAGAGGTGTGAAGGTCGCATCGCTGATCGCGAACGGAGCCGATGGTGGCGAATCGGACGAACACAGGTAAACCGGAACCAGGGTCTGAATCGCAGCAGATTGTTCCACGGGCCGGCCAAAATCGATTTGCCGATAGAGATTGTCCTGTTCCAGATAGGGCAGCAGATATGCCGCCCATCCCCAGCCTGGAGCGGTATCCGGGTACGAGGAGGCGGCCGCGTAGCCGGGCGGGAAAGAGCCCCGTGCGTCATGATAATCGTGGCAGGCCAGCCCGATCTGCTTGAGGTTATTGACGCATTTCACTCGGTTGGCGGCCTCGCGCACCTTTTGCACGGCGGGCAGAAGCAGGCCGATCAATACGGCGATAATGGCGATGACAACGAGTAATTCGATGAGCGTAAATCCCTGACGTAACCGGCGCATTGCGAAATTTCCCTGGAATTTCACCTCGGTCATTGTTTCTTGGAATGGGAGGGCCCAGCAAACCCTGTGCCGGCTCATGGTTGGGGCAAAGATAACCGCCGCCTAGGGCTCCGGCAAGCGCTGTTTCCCTAGCATGAGCATTACTCGTGATCAGATCTTACTCAAGGGTGATGCGCTTATGGCCTGATCGGCCGTCATGCCCCGGTAGTCGGATGGACAACTAACTCGCTTGCTTTCCGCTTTTTCGGGGGTTAGAATGCGTTTTTAAGTTGAATGAACTCCCAAAAATGGCATAAACGCCGGAAGGGCGTTCACCACCAAGACGCACACCACCGCAGAGGTAACCAAAGATGAGCGAAGGAGTACCTTTCGATCGTTGGGACATTCGCGGCTCGGATAGCAATTCCTTGCTGCGCATGTACGACCTGGCAGCAGGAATTCTCAACGCCTCGGCCTCGCAGGGAGAGCGCGAAAACGCCGACAAGGCCATGCAGCGCATTGCCAAGGAACTGCAGAAACGCAAGGTCGCGCTGTGAACAATCTTGATAAGAAGATATCTTGAGCGACGCGCTTGAACTTATTGCCTTCAAGGTCCCGGCGTGGCAAGTCTTCTCGTCCCCTCTTATAATGCGATTTGCCGTGTATTCTTGCCCGAGGAGTTCACTGTGCCTGTTGAAGTCACCTACCCTCACATCGAAAAGATCGAAGGCAGCTCGGCCCACCTTAAGCGAATGCCGCGCATTCGGGTCGCGCAGATTGTGATCGATTATCTCAATCACGGTTGGTCTGCGGATGAAATCTGCATCCATTATCCCCACCTGAAGCTCGCGGAAGTGCATTCCGCCATGGCATACTACTTCGATCATCAACACGAGATAGATAGCGAGATCGAGGCAGAGCAGCGGCTCATCGAAGAGTCACGCAAGAATGCGAAGCCCGCGCCGGTGGAACTGCGCCTGCGGGCGCAAGGGTTGTTGCGTCCGCGTTGAAAGTCTTGGACAATGCGTGCGCCATGATTCAGGGCAAGGCCGATGCCGGTTCAGTTGTATTTTGATGTTCACATCGACAAGGCGATTCACGATCAACTTCATCTCCGCGGCGTCGATGTGCTTCGGGCCCAGGATGATGGTGCGGCTGAAATGACGGATGAGGATTTGCTGCAACATGCGACCGATCTCGGTCGAATCACTTTCACCCAGGACATCCATTTCAAGGCGATGGCCGAAGCTTGGCAACGCCAAGGCAAGCCGTTCTCCGGTTTGCTATTCGGCAACCAGTTGGGCGTAACGGTAGGCACTTACGTAAAGGATTTGGAGTTGATCGCCAAGGCCACCGATTCGGCAGAATGGGTGAATGTCGTACAGCATCTGCCCTTTAAGTGAACATGCAAAGCGGTGCCTGCGCGCGGCCTTGTCAGAGGGCTTATCGATTCGACCCGCTCAGCTCCAAGAACGACCAAGCCACATCCGTGCGCGTGACCACTTGCGCCGCGACTTCGGCGTAGCGGTCCGGGTTGCTGGCGACGGCCTGGGCCATGACTTGCAGAGGCACGCCGGCCGATTCGTGGCAGAGAATGATGTCGCCGTCCGTTTCCAGCAGCATCGACGGAATGCCGAACGAGGCGGGTTCCAGGAGATTCACCACGGTTGCTCCGGCGGGGCTTTTGGGAGTCGCCACAATCAGTTGCTGCATCTCCTTGGGGATTTGCAGACCCGGGGCAAGTCCGCAGGTGTGCTGCCTCAGCTCCTGCCTGGCTTGTTCGGGATCAGCGCGGGATTCGAGGAAAAGCTGGGCGGCGTCAAGGTCCATGGTCGCGGTCAACGTGGCGTCGAAGGCACGGCGAAACAGCGTTTCCTTGACATGGCGGGCGCGTTCGTCGCTGGCGCGCATGAAGCCCCAGATGCCGCCGCTGGCCTCGATGACATCTTTTTGAAAAGCTTCTTCGAAATCCGTGCCGATTTTGGGCACGAGGCCGCGTACCAGCTTCTTGGCGGCGTCGAGCAGCGATTCCGTCTCCTGCGGCAACAAGTCCCCTTGATCTGAAGGCGTGGTCCCCGCCGCGGGAAGATCGAGCATGGAATAAGCCGGCACAAAGGACTGCCCAAGGTTGCGCAGCTTGTCGTGCACGCTATCGAGTTCGCGCGTCCAGTCGGTAATTTGCGTCGCGGCCGCTTCCAGCACCGCCGCGGTCTTCAGCATGGTCTGCTCCTTGAGCCGGAACAGGAAGTACTCCGCCAGCTGCTGGTAAGAACCGCTCAGCGACTGCCTGGCGCGGAGTCCGCCCAGCCAGTGCACGGCGGTGTCCGTGTCGCTTTGCTCCTCGCAGAGCAGGCGCTTACGGAGGGTTGCCTGATAGGCGCGCACCTGCTCCAGTTGTTGCTTGATGCCGGCCGCGCCGGCGTGGATCTGCTGCCGCAAGGCGTTCGAGGCGTGCACGGCGCCCAGCACGCGGCGGCTGGGATTTTCGACCAGGGCGATCAGCCATTCGATGGCTTTAGGGCCAAGATTTCCCAGCAATTCCTTGTGCTTGCGGGACAGGGCGGCGTCAAGCGACAGCGCGGAGGCTGCAGCGCCGTGAACGGCGCCGCCGCCGGAGAAATAGCTCTCGATGCGTGCCAGCGACTCCGTGATGACTTCCAGAGAAAGGGAGGTTGCGGCTTTGCCCGCTGGCGCGCTCGGAAGGCCGGCGATATGTTCGACAAAGTACTTCTCGGCATCTTCGCCCAGCGTCTGCAGGGCGGCCGCGCAAAAGGCATTCTCGACCGCCTGCGCCTCCAGGCCGAGCGCCGCGCTCTTGGCGGCGATCTCCTGGCGCATGGATTCCTCGGAGCAACCCAGGTTCTCTCCCTGCCAGCGCTCCACGATGTGCGCGCACAAGCATCCCGCCGCCAAGAGGGCAAGCCGCCGCCGCGGCGAACCGTAGCGTTGCAACGCGAACAGGCGCAGAGGCGGCCGGTCTTCGGGATTGACAGCCAGGCTGCCGCTACCGCGCCGCCAGCGCTCCAGGTAAGCGCCGACGCTCGTGGCCATGTTCACGAACAGGTACTCGGCCAGCTTGTTCGTGCGGGCGTCGACCTCCGCGGCCGCAAGCTGCTCACCGAGATGGACCACATAGCAGTCGTCGAACGGCGGCACATTCGGCCCAAATGTCTTTAGACCGTGGAAGGCGTCGCCGGGAAACTGGCAGGACGGTTGGCTGTAGTGCTGAAGCTCGTTCAACGTCACGAACGCATTCAAACGTGCCAGGTCCTCTTCCGTCGGCCGCTGATTGGTGGCGTGCACCAGGATGCCGCACACGCTCGCCTTCGCCATTTTCCATTCGTGGAGCACCTGGCGAACGGCGTAGGCAAAGTCAAGCACGGCGCCGCTGCCGGTGCCGCCGGCGATTGAGGCCAGCACAATGATGTGCGGCAGGTCGCTGCGCAGCTCCATGCCGCTGGCCTCGGCGGTGGCCGCTCTGGCCTCGCCGCTGGTCATGGCCGCCAGCGTTTGCCGGACGCGCTCGAAGACCTCGCTCAGGTTGTCGATCAGGGCCAGCCGGCCCAGCGGCCGCAGCCCCTCGGTCAAGAGCGAGCGCGGGATATTGTAGAGCCAGCGCCGTTCCAGCCATTTGAGCAGCTCCAGCGACGCGCCGCGGTAATGCTGCGGCCGCTGCAGCGGCAGGAGCAACGTCTCGCTTGCTTCCAGCGCCTCGCCGATCTCTCCTTGCCGCGCCTGCTGCAGAGCGACGCGATCCGTGTCCACAAGAAGCAGCCGCAAGGCCGGCACGACGCTGAGATCGCCGAAGCGACGGTACAGCTTTTGCCTGAGCTTGCGCAGCGTCCAACCGGCGATGCCGCCGATACCCACCAGCAAGGTCGGCCGCAAGCCGGTGTCGGCAGCAGGTTTGGTTAATGGCAAGGACCCCAGCCGGTCCAACGGCCGGCTGTCCATCTGCCGAAGAAGCGCGGGCAGGGCGGCGGGCGGATCGGGTCTGGGCTGCCCCACGTCGCGGGTTGCGCCGGGAGCGGCTTCCACAGAAGGCCGAAGCTTGCGCACCTTCACCCCAGAGGCGTTCTTGCGCGGCACTGGCGGGTTGGCGTCCGCGGGCTTTTCTTCCACCGGTGGCGGCGCCGCTGCAAACCCAGCAGGCGCCTGCAGGCTGCCCACCATATCCCGGCAAGTCGGAAAGCGCTGGCCCGGGATCTTGGCAAGCGCCCGGCCGATCGTGGGCCGGTCGGACACAGGCAGCGGCTCGAGATCCGGCGCGCTATTGCTGTGCTGCAGGGCGAGTTGCAGCGTGGATGTTCCGGGAAACGGCCGCAGGCCCGTCAGCATCTCCTGGTAGACAATGGCCAGGCTATACTGGTCGCTGTAACGGCTTACCCGTCCGTCGAAGGCTTCGGGCGTGGCGTAAAAGGGCGTGACGCCGCCAGTGATGGTTCCAGAGCCGCCGCGCAGCTCTTTGACCAGGCCGAAGTCGGCGATCTTGATGCGGCCGGCCACCAGCAGCAGGTTCTGCGGCTTGATGTCGAGGTGCTGCAAGCCGAAGTTCTCGTTCATGTAATCGAGCGCTTCGGCGGCGTCGCGCATGTACGCCAGCAGTTCGTCGCGCGGGATCCCGGGCAGCCCCCCGGCCCGGCATTCTTGAAAGCGCTCGACCAGGCTCCGCTCCGCTAGCTCGGTGACAATGAGCAGCTGATTGTCGACAATTTCGACGCGTTCCAGGGAAAGCAAGAAGGGATGGCGAACGCTCTTGACCCGGTCCAGGGCCTTGAGCTCCTGGGCCGCTCGCGATTCGTCCATGTGGCCGAAGACGATCTTTAGCGCCTTGGTCAGGCCGCCGGGAGCCGTGGTCCGCCAGACCTCGCCGAAGCCGCCGGTGCCGAGTCTTTGCTCAAGTCGATAGCCAGGAATGATTTCCGCGCCGGGCTGAGTCTGTAGGGGCATGCGCAGTCCATGGGGCATCTTCTCAAGG
>DASZFN010000185.1:0-3357 GCA_035939715.1 Gemmataceae bacterium
TCTCAGTGGGCTCGCACACCATTACCGCGAGCTATGGCGGCGACAGCAGCTTTGCGACCAGCACGGGGTCGGTGAGCCAGGTCGTCAACCAGGCGGCCACGGCCACTGCCCTGGTCTCGTCTGCCGACCCGTCCGTGTCGGGCCAGGCGGTGACTTTCACGGCGACGGTCACAGCCACGGCCCCCGGCGCCGGCACGCCCACCGGATCCATGAGCTTCATGGATCAAACCAACAGCACCGTGCTGGGCAGCGCCACGCTCGACGCCAACGGTCAGGCGACCTTCAGCAGCGCCGCTCTGGCTGTCGGCGACCACACCATCGTCGCCGGCTATGGCGGCGACACCAACTTCGCGGCCAGCACGGGTTCTGTCGTCCAAACGGTTAACCAGGCGAGCACCAGCGTCGTTCTGGTTTCCTCAGCCAATCCCTCGACGTCGGGCCAATCGGTGACGTTCACGGCGACCGTCTCTCCCACCGCGCCCGGCGCCGGCACACCGACGGGCACGGTAACCTTCACAGATCAGACCACGGGCACAACCCTGGGCGCCGTCAGCCTGGACACCAGCGGCCAGGCTGCCCTCGACACGGCAAGCCTGAGCGTCGGAACGCATACCATCCTCGCGGGCTACGGAGGAGACAGCAGTTTTGCGTCCAGCAGCGCGTCGCTCGATCAGATGGTTTCCTAAAGCGGGGATGCAGCTTGAAATAGACGCATCAACCAGGGCTCAGCACGCGGACGCGAAACGGAGTTTCGCCGCCTTGCGTTCCCAAACGGGAGTTTGGGAACGAGTCAAAGTAACGCGCGGTTGCGCCTGATCGTCGAACGGCCGGTCGCCTATCCCCTTTAATGGCCGGATGAGTTGGATTTCATTCTGTCCCGCGGTTTGTGGTAGAACACCACACGTCTAAGACAAGTCCTCGACAGGAGCAAAACATGACAGCGCCGTCTTTGCTCGATGAACCTGGCCGCGTGGACGAACCCCGCGCCGCCCGGGAATATTCAGCAGTGCTGACCCAGGTTGCTGCCGAGGGCAAGGCGGTCATCGTGCGACGCAATGGCACGGACCTGGCGGCCGTCATTCCTGTCGAGCATCTGGAGCTGGTGCGGGAGGTCCTGGCCCGTCAGGAAGTGGAGAAACTCGCCGCACAAATCGACTGGAAGCACGCAGGCAAAGCGCTTCGGCCGCCCCAGGAATGGTTCGACGACACCGACAACCCCTTTGAGCCTGAGAAAGGTCCGACGCCTTGAAGGAGCTAGGTCGATGAAACCCACGAAACCTCGGCTGTCTAGCGAACCGCTTTCCCTTGAAGAACTCGCTGAACAGCAGGGAGTGACCCCCGTGCAGGACCTGCAGGAGGTCTCGCAACTGTGGCCGGTGGATGACGATCCCGATGAACTACTTCGTTTCATCCTGCGCGAGCGGCGGAACCGGCGACAGGCGCCTCGCCGAGGTAGGTAGAAGGGCTCTCACGTGGAAGCCGTAGTGACCGACACGTCCGTCGCCAGCGTGTTGTATCCTCGAAAGCGACGCTCGACATTGGTGGCGTGGTACGCGCCTCACTCTTCATGTCCTGATACATCGACGCTTGGCCGCGGGTTGTGCTCTAGCCGCCGGGCAACCTGCCGCGCTTGACCGCTGCCCAGGTCTTGCCTAAGCCGATGCCCATCACGCACGGAACGGCGCCTGGCCGAACTACCGCTCCGGCCGGATTGACGAGGCGCCGGGCGAGACCTGGACCCACGCGGATGAGGCCCTGCGCAGCGGCCACCGCGGCTTTGCGCCCGGCTCGTCCCTGGTCCGCCTGCTGGCTGCCCAGCGCTCCGTCCGCAACAAGCAACACCAACCCCGCTTCTCGCGCCCGCAGATCGTCGCCTGGGCCGTGTCCCACCACCAGCGCACCGGCAGGTGGCCGAGCGCGAAGTCCGGCCCGATCCTGGAAGCGCCCGCCGAGAACTGGAGTAAAGTGGACGCAGCCTTGCGCGACGGCTTGCGAGGCTTGCCCGGTGGCTCGACTCTGGCGCAGCTCTTGACCCGGGAGCGCGCCGCGGCCTTGGGCTGCTAAGCTGTTGTTTTGAACCTCCTGCGGAGTTCAGTTCGGTCTACAGAAAAAGCTGTTTTTCTTGTAAGGTAGTTTGCGGGTAGGAGTTGTATACAGTGTCACTTGGTCCCCTACAGTGTCACTTGGTCCCCTTGGTCCCCCTCCCCTTGGTAGCCATATGCGGGTCCCCTTAAGCATCGCGCGCTCTAACCGCCTATCAACTAGACGGACAGAATCGGCGGAACGACAACCGGATGCGGCGCGCCCCATTTTATCCGCAAGCGGCGGTCACGCAGTGACCTTCGTAAAGCGCCCCCCGGAGCTCACCTAAGGGAAACGCCTCGGGCACAGGGCTGCTCTTCGATCCGTTTGAGAAATCCTATCATGTCAATAGCGCTGGGTTGTGTGGCGATCAATCCCGCCGCTGCCAGGTGAGCCTGCGCTTCGACGAAACGAGCGGAGAACGCGAGGATGCACATCTTGCGGGTGGCGACCGTCTATGACCCGGATGTTCGGGAGTTGCCGAGGGAGTTGCGTAGCGCCCTCACGAAGCAGGATGTGAAGGCCATACGCACTGGCCCGGAGTTCTTCGCTGGGCTCGCGGACCGAGCGAAGGCAAAGTGGTTGCGGCGGGTCTTGCGGGAATGCGCCGGCAGTCTTTTCGAACTTCAGTTCTGTGCCTCCGATGACGGCCCGTATCGACCTTACTACCGGTTCTACTGGGGCGGGGAGCCGGCCATCAGCCTGCCGCGACAAGGGCGACTGCGGGCCGGCATGCCCGCATTCCTGCGACACGTGTACGGCGTGATCGGCGCCTTCCGCGAGAACGCTTTCGACATGGCTGGCGGACTTCTACCAGAGGACGAACTTGTGCCGATCTCTGAAACGGGGATGTGGGTCGAGCCCGGCGGGCCGATTGAGCCGGAGGCGGCCATCCGCTTTCTCGAAACATTCTCCGGCAGTCAACTATGCTTCCTGCCGGACGGGACGGGCGCATGGCTGGAGGAGGGCGGCCAATTCCGCCAGGTTAAGAGCCTGGAGCGGGAGGTGGCGCGTTACTTCGAAGCGTTGTTGAAAGGTAGCCGCATTTGAGGTCGGAGGTCGGGAGCCTTTAAGGATAGCCAACCGGCCAGTAGCGGGCCGCCTCAGGTGCAGGGTCGGGGCGGGGCGACCGCTCAGCCGACGGCGGGTCCATGGGGCGACCTGGATTTCATGCCTGATAATCCCATTCTTCGAAGCACCGCCGCCATTCCCGCGCCAGGCGTGCGCGCAGGTCCGACGGCAGTTCCGGAAACGTGTTCTTCTGGTAGCTGCCCA
>DASZFN010000186.1:0-1798 GCA_035939715.1 Gemmataceae bacterium
TGAAATCCAAGATCCACCGAGCCACCGTCACGCATGCCGACGTCAACTATGAAGGCAGCGTGACCGTGGACGCGGATCTGCTGCGCGCCGCCGACATCCTCCCTCATGAGGAAGTGCATGTCTGGAATGTGACACGGGGCAGCCGGCTGAGAACCTACGCCATCGAAGGGCCGGCCGGCTCCGGCGTGGTATGCATCAACGGCGCCGCCGCCCACCTGGCGCACCCCGGCGACCTGGTCATCCTGGCCACTTTCACCGAGCTCGACGACGTGGCCGCCCGCCATCACCGGCCCATTGTTGTGCTGGTCGACGAAAAAAACCACATCCGCGACGCCAAGGCCAAAGAAGTCCCCGGCCCGAAGAGCCGCGAGGCGTCCTGATCCTCAGCTCTTCGTCAGCTTCTCGCCTTCGGTCTTGATCTTCGTCAGATGCTGTTGCAGCGCGCCTTGAAGTGCCCGCATGGAGCGCATGGCCGTTACCAGCTTGTCGGTGGATTGTTCAAGCTCGGTGACGGACGTGTCGGGATAGAGCAGGCAGGTGGACAGTTCCTTGATGGCGGGCTCCAGCTCGGTTTCGAGCAACTTGACGAACGCCTGCATGCATTCGTCGCCGGCAACGCTGGCCTCGTGCAGCGATGTCAGGATTCCGCCCTGCATGATCGGATCGACCTGGCGATCGGGATCGAGCTGCGGGATCTCGGGTCTCGAGCCCGGCTTGACCGCTAGCCGTACGCCGACCGCGCCGGGGGTTTGCCCCGTCTTCTCCGCTTGCCGCTGTTGCAGCTTTAACTCCGCGTTGGCCAGGCCCTTTTCGGCCCGGTCCCAGTTAGGACGCAGCTCGAGGGCTTGCTGGTAGTGTGCGATGGCCTGGTTGATCTGCCCGCGCTCCAGGTAGAGGTTGGCGAGATTGTAATGGGAGTCGGCCATTCGCGGATTGATGCGCAGCGCTTCCTGGTAGGCCTGAATGGCCAGGTCCACCTGCCCCTTGCGGCGATAGACCAGGCCGAGGTTGTAATAGCCTTCGGAGCGGTGCGAATCGAGCTGGATGCCCCGGCGCAGCACCGGAATCGCGTCATCCAGTTGGTCGAGCAAGTTGAAGACCGCTCCAAGGTTGATGTAGGCCCCGGCACGCAAGGGATCGAGGTGGGTTACCTCGCGGAAATGATGGGCCGCACTGCGCAGATCCTTGAGCTGGAAGCATACGGTCGCCAGGCCGTAATGCACATCCGGCGAATCGGACTTCAGCGCCAGCGCATGCAAATAGTATTGGCGCGCCTTCTCCCAATCGCGCTTATCAATGGATTCGCGCGCACGCTGGCAAAGAATCTCGAAATTCCCTGCAGGCATGAACAGCCTCTGGGCTAGCGAGCCGGAATGCGCGGGCGTAAGCCGGCGGACAATTTATTCTATAGAAACGCCAGGCGGGCAAACGTAACGACAGTTCCCCTCAGCCGGCTGTGGCCGCGGTTGCAACTGCATCTCCCATGCCCGGCAAGAACGTCGTCCGGCAGGCCGGTGCTCTTTTTTTGCGACTTCTCTGTGCATATTTGGCGGCCCGGCCGTTCGCGCCGCGCAGGTCCAGTGTAGGTACCGGGTGGTCCTGCGAAGCCGTGTGCACCTCGACGTCGGCGCCCAATCGCCCAAGGACTTCCTGAGCGGTTTGCCGTGCCAGGTCGGGATGATTGCAATCACGGCTCAGGTGCAACTGCACCAGATGCCGCAATCGTCCCGGCCCCGACTGTTGCACGATTGCTTGCAACAGTGCCGCAGCCTGCTCGTTGGAAAGGTGGCCGTCGTCC
>DASZFN010000187.1:0-1784 GCA_035939715.1 Gemmataceae bacterium
ACTGGGCGGGCAAGAAATCCGCAAGCGGGGAACATTCAATTCATATTCTCAATTATAACTTCCTAAAGAGCGGCAAGACAAGGGCTTATCGGAAAAGTAACAAAGCATCCATCCGCGCCTTAATGCGCCCGCCGATGTCCACGATCACACCCGCGCGAAATTCGGCAAAGGCGCATCTTTGTGTCCAAGCTCGGCGGCAGCCGCCGGCGCCGGAATCATTTGCACGTGAGGACGAGGCACCTCCTGCTTTTTGACAACCGGCCCGCTCCACAGGCTCTTGAGCCAGCCAAAGCCCTGCGCCACCGACTTGGCCAGGCCGAGCATGCCGTAAACCTGGTAAAAAACCTTGTAATTCCAGAGCGGGTCGCGCCAGCGCGCGATGGCTTTGGCGAAGTTCAGCGGGTTGTAGAAGCTGGCGTAGCCGAGGTAGATGTTGAGCTGTTTGCGCCAGGGCGACGGGTCCTCGGTGGCGATGCAGTGGTTGCCGTCATAGTGATAATCCTCGACCTTGCGGCCGTTGGCCTCGTCGATGACCAGGCCTTTCTTGTACGGCTCTTCGTAGCCCTTGCTGCCGACGGAAGGAGTGAGGATCGTCACCTGGACGCTGACGGAGCCGGACTTGCGCAGAAAGTTGACCTGATTGAGCAGCCCGTAGAGGTTGCCGCGGCTGGCCAGCGGTTGGCCGTCGTGGTGCATCATCATGGCCATGGGGCAGATGCTTAGGCGATTGAGCAGCTCGAACAGCGTCTTGGTCTTTTCGGGAGTTTGGCCCTTTTTGACGAGCTCGGCGGTCATGTCCTCAATGCCGAACCAGATGGCCCGCAAGCCCCCCTCGCGACAGAGCGGCAACAGATCTTGGTTCTTGTAGACGTCGAACTCGGTCGCCTCGGTGCCGAAGAAGATTTTGTCGCGAAAGGGCTTGCCATGGACTTTGCCCTTGGCCATGACGGTGAATATCTCCGCGACGCTGTCGCGATTGTTGAAGAAGTTGTCGTCGCTGCTCAAATAGGCGGGAATGCCGGTGCGCTCGGCCATGACCTGAATCTCGTCGCGCAGCCGTTCGGGGCTTTTGACGCGGAACGTGAACTGGTTATAGGCCGGGATCGGGCAGTAGGGGCAGTGGAACTTACAGCCGTGCGTGGTGACCAATGAGATCATGCCGGCGTGACGGCGAATCTTGTCCAGCGGGAGCGCTTTTTGCGAAAGGTGACGGCGCCGGTGCGGCGGCTCAATCAGGTCCATGCTGGCGATCGGGTCGGGCAACTCGTCCAGGTTTTGCACCAGGCGCTGAATGCCGGTGCTGATGACGCGTCCCAGCGGCGCTTTCTCGTCGCCTTCGCGGAAAACGAGGCCGGGGATGTCGTCCAAGAGGCCGGAGCGGCGCACCCGGTGGAAGGTCTTGCGCAGGCTTTCACCGCGGACGCGGAATTCCATGAGCCGGTCGAGCAATTCGACCAGCACAAATTCCTCGCCAGTGCAGACGACGTCGGCGCTGTATTTTCTCTCGGCGTCGAAGCCGAAGAAGTCCCCCGGTTCGTAGATGGCCTTGGCGCCGCCGGCCAGGATGAGCGGCCGCGCCTCGCCGAGCTTGTAAGCGTCCGCGATCATCTCATAGGCGCAGGCGCTGTGGATTTGCATGCTGGACACCATCAGCAGCTGGGGCACTTCGCCATCCAGGCGTGCTTCGCTGACTTTGAAGTTCGGATTCCACTGGCGCAGCACGATACGCGTTTTCGTGAAGCCCGCTTGGTGCAGCGCCGCGGCCACAGCACGCGGCCCGGCGG
>DASZFN010000188.1:0-6229 GCA_035939715.1 Gemmataceae bacterium
TGCGCCGTCAAGCAATCCGGTTTTCGGTGCGCGGCTCTTTCTCTTCTGACGGTTGGAGCAATGCCAAGCAGCACAGATTTTTCTCGACGACGTTTTCCGCGCCGGCTACGATGGCCACCATCAACCGGTATGTCCTCACCCTCGGTCTGAGCGCTGGAAAGCAGGTTCCCTATGAATCGAAAAACCCACTATTCCCGTCGTGAGTTTCTCAAGGCCTCGGTGGTTGCGACTGGCCTGGCGGCCCTGGGACCCCGAGCCTATGGCCGCGTGGTGGGCGCCAATGAGCGCGTCCATTTTGGCGTCATCGGCACGGGAGTCATGGGCAGCGGGCACGTGCGCGGCCTGAAGCGCCAGCAAGAGAAGTTGAACATCGACGTTTTGCAAACCTGCGACGTGTACCGCAAGCGGGCCGAGAAAGCTGCTCAGGTGATTGGTTCTCCAGCCACAGCCGTTCAGCAACATGAAGAGGTGCTCGGCAACCCGAAGGTCGATGCCGTGCTCATCGCCACGCCCGACCACTGGCATGCCCGTATTGCCATCGATGCAATCCAGGCCGGCAAGCATGTCTACCTGGAAAAGCCCATGTGCCACACGATCGAGCAAGCGCTGGAGCTGGCGAAGGTCGAACAGGAGCACAAAGACAAGATCCGGGTTCAGGTCGGCGTGCAGGCGACGAGCTTCGAGTTGCTCGACAAGATTCACGAATACATTCGAAGCAAAGGCATCGGCAAATTGGTGATGATCCATGCCAGTTACAATCGCAACAACAGTGCCGGTCCCTGGCGCGACTATGGCGACTGGGAGAACTTCAAGGATCCTCAAGAGGCACATCTGGACTGGAAGAAATGGCTGGGGCATGCCTTCACGTGCGCGGGCCAGCAACTGGCGCCCGAACGAGCCTGGGACCCGAGGCGGTTTTTCCAGTTTCGCTGCTACTGGGACTACTCCGGCGGCGCGGCCACCGACTTGCTCTTTCATACGCTGGCGCAGCTTCTCAAGGCCACCGGGCTCCAGTATCCCGAGCGCGTGGTGGCCTCGGGCGGCATCTGGGTATTCGACCGCACCCACGCGATCCCGGAGAAACGTGGCGGCGTGCCTGACGACCGGGAAGTGCCCGACATGTATTCCACGACGCTGGACTATCCCGGCGGCCCCGCCGTGACGCTGGTGAGCTGCCTGGACAATGACACGAGCGCGCCGGTGATTGTGGCCGGCCATGACGCGACCATTCGCATTCGTGCCGATGATCCCGAGGCGCCGCAGGAGGCCGTCATCGAGCCGCAAGGCAAGGGCCGCAATAAAGAGAAGGTGGTCCTGAAGGCAGAACCGGGCAGCCAGGGCAAACACCGGGCGAACTTTGTGCAAGCCATGCGCGATCCCAAGGTCCAGCTGTACTGCCCCGTCGATCTGGGCTTGCGAACCAGTGTCGGCATTACTTTAGGCGTGCGCTCGTTCCGTGAACGGAAAGTGTACGCCTGGAACGCCAAGGAACAGAAGGCGGAATCCAGTTAGAGAATTCACCCCAGCGGCTAGGCTATCAGTGGGACAACCCGAGATCACGGCGCTGGAGGACTGCCGCTACCAAGTCGCAGTCGAGGCCGAGCGCTTCACCGCAAGGGGCGAGGTTGGCCGGTTCAGGTTCCCGCCGATGGTAGTGGCCGAGGTCGAGATTCACGTGCAGTTGCCGATCCGGCGGCATTAGGCTGCCGGCTGATGGGAAGAGGATGACCTGTACGAAGGAGGCGCGTTGCATCATGGGGCTGACTCTTTATTACGATTGGAAAACCAAGGCCGACCTATCATCGGCACGTCGCCTGATCGCGCGGTTTCGTGCCATCGCCCTGAGACTGCCGTTTGACGAAGTCTCCGAAATCCGCGAACAGGATCCGCCGGACAACATGCCGGCATTCCGGAAGTACGATGCCTCCTTTCGCCAGGGCGGGTTGTATCTTTGCCGTACGCGTGCCGACGGCGACGAAGAATTGGTGCAGGTCCCGGCGCTGCACGCCTTGTTCTTCCACGTGCGCGTCAGGGGCGCGGAGACTGCTTCGATTGGCCTGGCGAGTCATCCGCCGGTCGTGCTCCACCATGAGGATCTCATCGAGCGCAATGCGGATGGTTCCGAACGCGGACGCTGCCTTGGCCAGGGCAATCCCGTCGAATTCCCTACTCGACGACGCGGTTACTATTCCTGGCATTCGTTCTGCAAGACTCAATATGCGGGCAACCCCAAGCTTGGCGGCGAGGCCAACTTTTTGAAGGCCCATCTCTCACTGATTGAATTGTTCGACCAAATACAAGCCACCGGCATGCACGTGCGGATTCGCGACGATTCTGGGTATGCGAAGCATCGCGATATCCATCGGCTCCTCCGCTCCTTGCGCGATTGGGACGCGATCGTCGCGCGATTCGCCGGCAGCATCGCGGACGCGCTGGCAGACGAGCCCGGATCGCTTATTGCTCCCATCAAGGACCGACCCGACTTCGAACACCTCGAGGCGAAGGGAATTGCCGTCTTGAAGAGGCTGGCGGCACGGCAACGCCGAAGAAAGAAAAAAGGCTCTTCATGATCCCACGCTGACCGCGCGGTGCGTGCGATCATTCAAGCAAAGAATGCCGCCCAGGCACGTCTGCAAGGGAAGGACCTTTCCAATGTCTGAAGCTCGCTTCAAGTTCTCCAGTCTGCGGCGTATGTTGTTGGACCTGGGATTCAAGGAAGTCCCGGTTTCCAAACCCCATATGGGCTTTCGCCACGACGCAAGCAGCCTACTGATCGCGCTGCCTCCCTATCGCAGTCACGGCGTGGTCGCTCCACACCATCTCGCCTATGTGCGCACCATGCTGGACGGCAACGGTCTACTCGATGCGGACGAGTTCAACCGCATGGTCGCCAATGGCTTGACTCGGCACTCGGCATCGAACTGAGCACCTGGACGACCTGCAAAACCGACCGCAGCCGTTTCCGCTCTCCGAGGAAGCCAGCTACGCCGAGGCTTGCACGGCACGTTAACGCCGTTTGCGTGCGTCGGTCCGACGCACTGCGGTCGATGTGACCGGAGAAGATTGGCAGAACCGCGTTACGCGCGCTGGTGGCGCCGACCGACGGGTGCAAGGCGGGGTAGTGTACCGACCGCAATCAGGGAGAAGTTGAGTCGGAGCGCTCCATGTTCAATGGGCTGCGTGAAATGGTTTCCTAACGTGTTGACATCGTTGTCCGGCACCTTTCTAATATTTGCATCGCGTGCCGGCGCCGTGATATGGTGCCGGCACAAAGGAATCGCGCGCCGGCGCTTTGCGTTGGCTAAGGCAGATGTTCCGCAACCAAGAGGCCCTCACTGGGAGCCATCCAGGCTTTGGACTCCACCGACATCATCGGCCAGCGCCACGACGGCAGGCTGGATCTTGCGAAACAGCGTACGAGGTAACACGGTATGCTGCATCGCTGGACGCAGCATGTAACTCGGTGACCTATGTCCTGGCGAACTTTCGGCGCAGCGACGAGCTTGCTCTTCATCACCACCGCGACTTATGCGCCGGGATTCAAGGGCGCCTTTCTCTGGGATGACTACTATTGGATCCAAGATAACGAAGCGTTACGCACCCCCGCCGGGTTGAGCAAGATTTGGTTGGTGCCTGGCTGGACTTCACAATACTACCCGCTTGTCTACTCCTCCTTCTGGGTTGAGTATCATATTTGGGGACTGAACACGACCGGCTATGTGATTGTGAACACGCTGCTGCACGGGCTAAACGCTGTCCTGCTCTGGCTGGTGCTGCGCCGTCTAGCCGTGCCCGGGGCGTGGCTGGCGGCGGTCCTCTTTGCCGTGCACCCTGTGCATGTCGAATCAGTGGCCTGGATTCAGGAACGAAAGAACGTCCTTTCGGGCCTCTTCTTTTTTGCGACAATACTTGCATACCTCCGTTTCGCGAGCATAGGGCCTGCGCGGCAACCGCAGCCGGTTTCTCCGGCGGGGCAGCAAAAACACGCCCCACTTTGGTATTTTCTGGCGCTCGCGTTAACCGCTTGTGCCCTGCTCAGCAAAACGGCTGTCTGCGGGCTGCCCGCGGTCTTGGCGCTGCTCCTCTGGTGGAAACGGGATCACCTGAGCCGGCGCGATTGGCTAAGGCTCCTGCCATTTTTTGCGTTGGCGTTTCTCCTGGGATCGGTGACCGTTTGGGTCGAAAAGAATTTCGTTGGCGCCCAGGGCGACGAATGGAATTTCTCAATCTTGGAGCGCTGCTTGCTAGCGGGTCGCGTGCTCTGGTTCTATCCTGCAAAGCTAGTCTGGCCGGTCAACCTATCTTTTATTTATCCTCGCTGGCAACTTGATTCAGCAGCTTGGCCGCAGTATCTTTATCCTCTTGCCGCCATTGCCGTGGTCACCAGTCTCTGGCTGCTGCGCGGGCGTCTTGGAAAGGGACCGGTCGTGGCAGTGCTCTATTTCGCCGGCATGCTGGCGCCCACGCTGGGGTTTATCAATTATTACCCGATGCGTTTTTCCTTCGTCGCGGATCATTTCGTCTACGTGCCCAGCGCCGGCTTGCTGGCGCTTGCGGCTGCGCTCGTGACCAGGGCATTAAGCCGGCTCCCCTCCCGCTCGCCGCTGAGGCCAACGTTGGCGGCGGCACTACCGCTCGTCTTGCTCAGCCTGACTTGGAAGCATGGGCAGTATTTTACAGATGAGGTGGCTCTCTGGAAAAACACGCTGGCAAAAAACCCCGACTGCTGGTTGGCGCACAGCACGCTGGCCGGCATCATGAACCGCAAAAACGAGGACCGCGCCGCGATTGAGCATGCCGAAGCAGCCCTGCGACTGAATCGCGACGAGGTGTATGCGCATTACAATCTCGGTGTCGTCTTAGAAAGAAACAATGCCTTGGAACTGGCGGAGAAACACCTGCGCGAGGCGGCAAGGCTGGCCCCCGACTCATGCCCTGCGTTGCTTCACTTGGGCGGAATCCGCTTGAAACAAGGCCGACTGGAGGAAGCAGCGGGCTACCTTGTTGAGGAAGCGACAATGAAGCCGTGGTCCATATCCGCCCTTCTCATGCTCGCAGAGACGCGCGCAAGGCAGCAAGACTGGCACGAAGCGTGTGCCTGTCTGCGCAAAGTATGTGAGCTCGCGCCGCGCACGCCGGATTATCACACGGCCCTGGCCAATGCACTCGACAAAATCGGCGCCCATACCGAAGCGGAGGCACATCGCAGGGAGGCCCGGCAAATCGAGAATTAGCCAGCGAATTTGAACCGTGCCCGGCAGCAAGAAAATCGGTGTCAGATCTTGCGTCGGTTTTTCCTTCGTGCATTTCATGCAGCAACATGGTGTGACGACGCGGACGAAAGACTACAGTGGCCGAGCATTTGCCCGCCGGCAAGTCGGGCGATCTCTGGCCCATCCGTGTCGACTACCGAGGATTCACCATGACCTTGCTGGACGACAAGAAAGTAGTGGCTGCCGGCGAGGAGGCGAAGCGGCAGGCCAGAAACGTGCGCTTGCTCGGCGCCAACATGGAGATGGAAGCGGACGGCAATGTCGCCTCCGCCAGCGGAGACTTCGCGCGCCTGCCCGTCGGTTCGCGCGAGCTGATGAAACCGATCAGCGAGCAGACGCTGCAGGCCCTCGAGCTGGTGGCCGTGCCCTTGCCGCAGGGCGTCATGCACCCGCTCCTGTCCTGGAAAGTACAGCGCACCATACTCATGGGCAGCACCCTGCTGGGCGTGCCGGCGCAGGCCAACATCCAGTACACATACCTGGGCACGCGCGCCCTGAACAAGCGTGAGATCGCTTTCCTCAACATCACCGGTAAAGTGCGCGGCCTGCGCGGCGCGGGCCTGAACGTGGCCGGCACCATTGACGGCGGCTCCCAGGTCGCACTCGACACCGGAGAAGTCCTGTCCGCCACCATGAACTTCAAGGCCGACATGGACGTGGATCTCAAGCGCGACAAGGCCAAGCTCTTCGGCAACTTGACCGTCCGCGTTCGCCGCGATCCGCCGGCTTCACCCAGCCCCCCGGCCCCCAAGCGTAATTGAAGCGGCTTTTTCTGATGTGCTCAAGACTGGGCGCGTGCGAAATACTCATCGGAACCGATGATGATGGCTTCAATACCCGCCCAGGAAGCGCCCTGTTGCAGCGGGCTCACATAGCCACTGATGCCGGCACTCTCACCCGCCCGGTTGAGGAAGCGATGGTAGAAACCCTCGACCCACGTCCTGGTCGGATTCAGG
>DASZFN010000189.1:0-4930 GCA_035939715.1 Gemmataceae bacterium
GTTGACGAGTAAGCCGACGCGGTCGAATACCTCGAGGTATTTGACCGCGTCGGTTTTTTTGTTTCTCAGGGCGCGGGCACGGTTGCAGCTACCAGGCAGGAAAACGAATGGACAGGGCTCGAAGAATCACAGCACGACAGAACACGGCAGCCAAATTAGCGTCCGAAAGTGGAGATAAGCTGCTGCCCCTGGCCACGTTCAAAAACTCATTGCGCGAATGGCAAGCGCGCTGGAGAGCACGGTGCGCCAAGCTGGCGCTCACAGACAAAGAAGCCGGCGGCGCAGAGTCTGCATGAAAGTTGTCAAATTCCGCTGTCGTGACGTTCGGCGTCGCGCTCCGGCATGGGGAGTATCGAACGATGAAGTGGGAATACAAAACGGTCCGGTACGAGTCGGCTGGCTTGTTCAGCACGAAGGTGAAGACGGATGAACCAGACCGGCTGTTGAATCAACTCGGGGTGGACGGCTGGGAACTCGCCGCTACTTTGCATCCCACCACCGGCTCGGCGGAAAACTTACTCATCTTCAAAAGAGCGACGCTTGAGAGGGCATGAACATGATTGATGTAGCAACGAACCTTTCCCCTGCCGTGGATACGTCAGAAGATCGCCTGGCGAACTCTGCAGATAGCGGGGCCGGGACGCGCGGAAAGCCCGGCATTCTCGTCGTGGAAGACGAAGAGGGGATACGCGCCGTTCTGGACATTGCCTTGCGGCAACAAGGATTCACCGTATGGCTGGCGCGCAACGGCCAGGAAGGAATTGACCTGTACCGGCGCCACGGCGAGACCATCGATATGGTCCTGCTGGATGTGCACATGCCAGGACTGGATGGACCGCACACGCTGGCCGCTTTGCAAGAGCTCGAGCCGCGGATTCCCTGCTGTTTCATGAGCGGCGATCTCGGCCATTACACCCATCGACAACTCTGCAGCCTGGGTGCCGCCACGGTCATCCGCAAGCCGTTTCCTCTCATGGCCGTCACGCAAATGCTCTGGAATCTGGCAAGCCAGGCGGCTTCTCCGTCAGGCCGGAATCGAAACGAACACCAGCCTTCCTCGGCATGATCATCGAATTCATTCATCCCGGTTGTTGCGTTCAGGAGGAATGAGCGGCTTTGTTACCTTGGTGTGCCGGCACTTTGCCCTGTCAATGGGCGCCGCGCAAGAAAGAAATGATGAAAACGAGGGAAGATCGGCGACAGGAGTTGAAACGGTTTGCAGCCATGCCGAACGGCATCAACAAGCTCTATTTGATCCTGACCCAGCACTTCATCCCATTCGAGAAACTTCCCCTTGAGACGCTCATGATCGAAGCGATACTGGACCACGAATATCCGCAGGGGAGATAGCGACACGGATTGCAGAGTCCAGGTCAAACGACGAGTAGCTTACGCCGTGTCCTTTTTGGTTGCGCCGGCTGTTCGGCTGTCCGAGCAGTGGGCCTTGGCAGTCTTTCGTCGAACAATTGCTGGATTGCGAAGGCAACTACATCCGCCTCTGACATGTGCAGGGTGTGGACCAGGTCAGTTAGCTGCTGGCGCGACTCAGGGGATTGATTCAAGAACATACGGAGGTTTCCTTTCAAATCACGCAAGCAAGCCAGGTCCACAGCGGACCGAGGCCGTCGCATGAAAATGCTTCAATTAACTTGTGGCCAGGAACGAGAGAAAGGCTAATGGAGGGGATGACAGAAAAGTCATCACGGCCATGAGTGCGCTGCCAGGCCCAAGAACACTTTTATTGTAGAAGCTCCGGTCCATTTAACAACCCTTGAAGCTCCTAATTGTCAGAATGCATGAGAATCAACCGCGCGCATTAGCGGCACGATTTGCCAGGCAACTTATTATGCACGCATCGAATGCCGTGGCGCTAACGCCGCTCGGCCGGCAGTTCCTCGAGCCGAATGTCCTTGAACCATACCTCGGCCGGTCCGCCGGCGTGGATTTGCAAGCCGAGGCGGCCCTGTTGCGGTATTTTCTCATCCTTTTCCGTGTAATCGACGCACAGCACGCCGTTGAGATAGGTGCGCATGCGCCGCCCTTCGGCGCGGATCTCGTAATCGTTCCAGTCGTCGCGGCGCAGCACCTTGTTCAGTTTCGTCATGTCTGACTGGGCGAGGACCTTGTTGCGCCTGGACTCGTCGTAGATGCATCCCCACCAGCTGGGATCGCCGAGGTCCGCCTGGTAGCCGGTCATCTCGGTGTCGTTGGGGACGCGCTGGCTGCGGAATTGCACGCCGGAATTCACAAAGGTCTTTTTCGATTCCCCGAGCAGCTTGAACTTGAGACGCAGGATAAAGTTGCCGTAACTGTCCTTGCTGGCGAGAAACTGGTTGCGCGGGATTTTCGCGTTCAGCGAACCGCCGACGATGCAGCCGTCTTCGATACGCCAGGTGTGTTTGGTGTCTCCTTCCCAGCCGGCGAAGGTCTTGCCGTCGAAGAGGGCAATGGACTTGTCCGCCGCCGTGGCCGGCGGCCCGGCAAGACATAGCAGCGCGCACAGGCTAATGCGTAAAGCGCTCATGCAGTTTGCTCCCTAATTGATTTCGGACTTCGACGCTGTTGCCAGGCAATAATTGTTTGATTCCCGCCAAACGTGACCTAACGTTAAGGTAGCCGCCCCCTTTTGCGAAAGAGGTGCGCCGCATGTCGAAGCAGGAACTGCTCAATAGCCATTCGCCGCCGGCAGGGCCGGAAAGCCTCCGTTCCGAGGTGCGCCACCCGTGCCGGCTGAAGGTTCTTTACAAATCGGACCTGGACCAAACCTGGTGCGGCGACACCTGGGTCATTGCCACGGTGGTCGACATTTCCCGCAACGGTCTGGCCCTGGTGACGCGGCGTAAGTATTCGCCGGGAACGATCATCGCCGTAACGCTGCTCACGGCCGGATCGCCAAACGAGCGGCAACTGTTTGCCCGCGTGGCCAACGTGGCCCGCGAGTCCGGCTCCGCCTGGCGCGCCGGCTGCGAGTTGGCGGAACCGCTTCATGAAGACGATTTCCAATCTCTGCTGCAACACTGCGGCGCGGGCTAATCTCTATCATCCTGATGGGTGAGCGCGTGTCTCGTAGAACGGAATTCATTCCGTTCCACAGAGGGAAACCGGGCTGTTCCGATGCTGAACGGGATGAATTCCGTTCTACGTGACACGCAAACGCGCGGCAAAACACCCCGCCATTTTTCAGTCATGAGCAGGCAGGCCTGTCACCGGGCATCCTTGTAGCCCCGAGGATGGCTGCTGTGCCAGCGCCAGGCGGTTTCGATGATGGGCCGGATGTCCGTGTACTGCGGCCGCCAACCCAGTTCCTGCTGAATCCTGTCGGAAGATGCCACTAACACGGGCGGATCACCGGACCGCCGCGGTCCTTCCTTGACCGGCACGCGTTTGCCGGTGACGCTCTCGACGGCCTGGATAACTTCGCGCACGCTATAGCCGCGGCCGATGCCGAGGTTGTAGCGCAGCCCCTTGCCCGGCTGCAGGTTTTCCAGGGCCAGTAAATGCGCCGCTGCCAGGTCATCGACGTGGATGTAGTCGCGAATGCAGGTGCCGTCGGGCGTCGGGTAATCGGTGCCGTAGATTTCGATGGCCGGCCGCTGTCCGAGAATTGCCTGCAGAATGAGAGGAATGAGATGCGTTTCCGGATCGTGGTCTTCGCCGATCTTCGCATCAGGACTCGCGCCGGCTGCATTGAAATAGCGTAGGGCCGCATAACCCCAACCGTAAGCGACAGCATAATCCGCCAGGGCGCGCTCCACCGCCAGCTTGCTGCTGCCGTACGGGTTGATGGGTCGTTGCGGCTCGTCCTCCGTGATCGGCGCGCGCTCGGGAACTCCGAATGTGGCGGCGGTGCTGGAGAACACGAACCGTCCCACGCGGTTGCGGCGCAGGCATTCCATCAGGTTCAGGGTGTTGACCAGGTTGTTCTGATAGTACTTCCCCGGCTCGCGTACGGAGTCGCCGACGTAGGTGAACGCCGCAAAGTGGATCACCGCTTCGATGCGCCGGTCCATCACCAGTTGATCGACCTGAGGAACGTCGCACAGGTCGCCGACGATCAAGCGCTCGGCCGGCACGGCGGCGCGGTGTCCCTCGGAGAGGTTGTCATAGATCCAAACTTCATGCCCCCGCGACAGGAGCAAGCGAACGGTATGGCTGCCGATGTAGCCGGCTCCACCCGTAACCAATATGCGCATGAAGATTTCTCATTCGCCATGGTCATTGGTCATTAGTCATTCGCGTGCCGCGAATGACTAATGACCAATGACTAATGACCATGCAATGTCAGTTGGTAATGCCCTTCGTGATAGCCATGAACACGTCTTCCAGATCGATCTCTTCTTCGCGCAGCATTTTGAGGCGGAAGCCGTTGGTGACGAGGAGTTCGGCGATGAAGCTGCCGTCGTGGACGTCGTCGTTGAGCGTGACGCGCAGCGATTCATCGTCGCGCGGCTCGACCTTGAGCACGTCCTTATGACCCGTCAACTGGTCCTTGGCGGCCTGGATCATGCCGTTGGCGACGGCGACATCCAGAACGGTATGCTGGCGAACGCGGCGGATGGCGGAGCTGACGTCGCCGTCAAAAAGCAGTTTGCCGCGCTCGATGATGCCGATCTTGTTGCAGATGTCCGCCAGCTCGGGGAGGATATGGCTGGAGACAAGAATGGTTTTGCCCATGTTGCGCAGCTCCTTGAGCAGGCCGCGCATCTCGATGCGGGCACGCGGGTCCAGGCCGCTGGCCGGCTCGTCGAGGAGCAGCACCTGGGGCTCGTGCAGCAGCACGCGCGCCAGCCCCAGACGCTGTGTCATGCCGCGCGACAGGCTGGTGACGAGCGCGTCGCGCTTGTAGCCCAGATCGACGAGGTCAAGCACCTGGTCGCACTTCTTGCGCCGCTCGGGCCCCTTGATCCGGTAGGCGGCGGCGAAGAACTCC
>DASZFN010000190.1:0-1948 GCA_035939715.1 Gemmataceae bacterium
CAAAAGTCCTCCTGCTGACGATCCCACAAGCACGCCTCAGGCGGCGAGCGGCGTGAGCTCCACGCGGTGTCCGCGCTCTATCCGTTTCGGGAGCTCGTCGCGGCCGGCGGGCTGATCAGCCATGGCAGCTTGACGGAAGCTGGCGTTTGCTGCACCGCAAGGGTCCGCTGGGAGAGTGATTCACGTCACACCTCACCATGGCTCGATGTGGTAAGTTCCCGCTCGCCATCCTGGCTTCACTTGGGGGGCAACCATGAGACGGCGCAATTTCATCATGCTTCTCGGCGGCGCAGCGGCGTGGTCGTTTGCGGCGCGCGCGCAGCAGCCCGCGCTGCCGGTGGTCGGCTATCTCTCTGTCGGACCGCCAAGCGTATCTTCGGTCAACGTGGGCGCCCTCCAACAGGGTTTGAGCGAGGCCGGCTTTGTTGAAGGCCGCAACGTGGCAATGGAATTCCGCTGGGCCGGGGACCGCTACGAGCGATTGCCGGAACTGGCAGCCGATCTGGTTCGCCGCCAGGTGAGCGTGATTGTGTCCCCGGGCGTTCCCGCCACCGCGGCGGCAAAGGCAGCTACATCAACGATTCCCATTGTCTTTACCATGGGAGCGGATCCGGTGGCGCTTGGATTAATCGCAAGTCTCAGTCGTCCAGGCGCCAATCTCACCGGCATCGCGACGCTGGGGATCGAGCTCGGATCGAAGCATCTGGAGCTGTTGCACGAGCTGGCCCCCGCAGCGAGCATCATGGGCTTGCTCGTCAATCCAAATAATCCCTCCGGGCGGGCCCTCACCACAGAGCTGCCGGCGGCTGCGCACAAGCTTGGCCTTGATCTCCATATCCTGCAAGCGCGCACCGAAGACGATCTCGACAGGGTGGTCGGAAGCTTGCGCCAATTGGGAGGCGGCGGCCTGGTGATTTCCAACGAAGCGCTCTTCTTTCGCAAGAGTGCACGGCTCGCAGCTCTGACGGTCGGCTCCGGCATGCCTGCCGTTCATGTGGACCCCGCGTTCGTCGCGGCCGGGGGCTTGATGAGCTACGGACCGAACCGCGCCGATTCCGTCCGTCAGGTTGGCCTGTACGCCGGCCGCATCCTCAACGGCGCGAAGCCCTCTGACCTGCCCGTGCAGCAGCCGACCCGTTACGAGCTCACGATCAATGTCAAGACCGCCAAAGCGCTCGGCCTCACGGTGCCGCAGACTTTGCTGGTCGCGGCCGACGAGGTGATTGAATAGGATGCGGTTTGGTGTGGCGCATGAGTCGGCTCCTGCCCCGACCCGACCCGCTGTTCGCGGCGACGGAGCCTGACGCCCGCAATGGTAGGCTGAGCGGACTGTCGGCGGACACGCCAGCACACGACTTGTCCCCTGTGTTTTGTTCACCGCGCTGGTTAGTTGTACGGGGCAGCGGGGTGTATCCTGCTCAGCGCGGCGTGATTGTTGGTCCATTGCACTGAAGCAGGCAACCCACTGGAGCGATACGGAGGGATCATCATGTTGCATCAAAGCTCGGCTGGAGCGTTTGCATTGGCTGTCGCGCTGACGATGACGACGGGCGGTGCGCAAGCGGCTGATGATGCGAAATATCCAAGCTGGAAGGGTCAATGGGATACGATCAACCCGCGCTTTGGAGGCCAGATCATAAAGTTCGATCCGACCAAGCCTTGGGGACCGGCACAGCAAGCCCCGCTGACGCCGGAATACCAAAAGGTCCTCAAGGACAGCATGGCCGACCAGGCCGAGGGCGGCCTCGGCAACTACCCCAGTGCCCGGTGTCTCCCGGGCGGGATGCCGCACATGATGGCAATCCCGACGCAAGAATACGTCGTTACGCCGGACACGACGTACATCATCCTTAGTAGCGGCGATTTTCGTCGAATCTTCACTGACGGACGCGACTGGCCGACCGACATAGCGCCGACCTATGAGGGATATTCGATCGGCAGATGGATC
>DASZFN010000191.1:0-4014 GCA_035939715.1 Gemmataceae bacterium
GCCGGTCTGATAGCGCCGCTCCGGATCGGGATCGAGACAGCGACGGATGATGGCCGCCAGCACCTCGGGCGCTTCGGGAAAGTCCGCCTCGGGCGACGGCGCCGCCGCACGCCGCATCGCCGCCATGCTACGCAGCACGTCCGCACAGGCCTCGCCCGTCACAGCGGTTCGAAATGGCCGCCGGCCCGTCAACAGCTCGTAGAGCACCACGCCCAGGGAATAAATATCCGAACGGCGATCCACCACTTCCGGTGCGGTCTCGTTGTCCGGGTTAAACGCGTCCAGGTGCTCCGGCGCCATGTACGCCAGCGTGCCGCCGCACACATCCAGGTTGCGATCGGCGGGCACCTGCGTACTGAGCGACAGGTTGAAGTCGCTGAGCATCGGCCGCCCGTACGGCGTCACGAGGATGTTGGCCGGTTTGATGTCGCGGTGCAGCACGCCTTCACGATGGGCGTAGTCGAGCGCCTCGGCCAGGCGTTGCCCCAGGATGCAGACCGCTTCGACAAAATCGGCGCCGGCCAGCAATTCGCGGTCGCGCAAGGCCGCCGGGTGAAAGGCGGCCGGCAGCTTGCTCAGGCTATCCAGGGCGTCGAGTATCGCCTTGCCGGTCAGGCTCTGCCGCGGCCGGCCCTCGAGGCGGTGGATGATTTCCTGCAAGGTGGTTCCCGGCACATACTGCATGCACAGGAGCCGCAGGTTGGTCGGACGATCGACCATCTCCGAGAAGACATGGACGATGTAGTCGTGCTCCAGGCTGGCCAGGGTGCGCGCCTCGTTGCCCCAGTTCGCCGTCACCTTCAAGGCCACCTGGCGATCCAGCGATATCTGCCGGGCCAGGAACACCTTGCCGAACGCCCCTTCACCGAGGACGCGCAACAGCTCAAAGTCGTCGATGCGTTGGCCGGGAGCCAGGGCGCCATGTGTCTTGTTCGCCGGCACGGCTTCCGCCGGTGCACGAAAGGTCGGTGCCCGCGCAGTCGAACCGGGCTCCATCATGCCGGGAGGGACCGGCGAAGCACGCGTCGGCTCGAGTGCCGGCTCCGGCTCGGCGGCTTCGGGTTGGGGCTTGTTGCTCATGAAGCTTCCACTCAGAAGCCCGTTGAAAAAGGTGTCTGGAACCTTGCGAGTCGAAGAATCTCCGGATTTTCGCGCGCCTTGAAGGTTCCAGACACCTTTTTCAACGGGCTGTCAACTCTTGCCTTGCCGCTGCTGGAGGGCGGCCCGGCAATACTCCAGCAGACCGAGGTCGATGAGTTCCTGTTCCAGTTGTTCCACGGTTGGGCTGTCCAGCGACTGCACGACTTCCTCCAGCAACAAATTAGCAAACTTTTCCCGCGCCCGATGCAAGTTCTGCCGCAAGGCCACAGCGCTCATGGGCTTACCCAGCTTGGCCGCAAGCTGCTCCGCCATGTCCGGTGAGCGCAGGTCCGGATGATCGCCGCGAAAGCGCAGCACCGTGTACAGCGGCGGCCCACCGCGGTGCTCTGCCTCGGCCAGGGCCGCCCAGGAGCGTGCCAACAAGTCGTCGCGCCAGCTCGCCAGGAAGGCGCGGTCCGAGTCAGCGAGCGAAGGCGGCTCAATCCCCGGCTCCGGATACTTATCCGGCAAGTTGCGCGGCAAGCGCTGCCGGCGCTTGTGGTGGTCGGCAATGAGGTGGAAGAGCACCCCTTTGACAAAGTCCCGAAAGCGGCCGCGCTGCGGATCCGCGCCGCCCAGCGAGCCCCGCAACAGCCGCAGCGCGAATTCCTGAAACAGCTCCTCGACCGCTTCGGGATCGCGCACGGCGCTTTGCAAGTACCTCCGAATGGCCCCGCCGTAACGCTCGAGCAATCGCGCCTGCGCGGCCTGCACCGCACCGGCTGGGCCGCCGTGTGCTACCCGCCAGACCGACCAGAGCGTGGTGATCTGGCTGAGGTGGGATGTCAGGCTCTTGCTGGACATCTTGGGATCCATGCCACGAAGTCCCCATTTTTGTTTCAGGCTCTTCATCTTATAGCAAGTCCAAAAAGATCGCCTACCTTCTGTCACACTTTTCCAAACCGCGGAACAAGGAGGTAGAAGAGGTCGGCCGGACAGGTCAAAGGGACCTGAAACGAGCCGGCCTCACAAATACCTCAATGCTGCGAAGCAGCAGGAGTTTCCGATGAAACGCTTCTTGTTCAGCGCGGCGGTTTTGACGGTTGGCTTGACCCTGGTTGCTGCCGCTCAGGCCGGCAGCCCCGGCAGCGGGCACAGCTCTTCCCACAACAGCAGGTCCGGAGAACACCGCCGGAGCGAGCAGCACCGCTCTCACGACTACCGTCGCCATGACTCACGGCACCGTGATTACCGGAGCCGGGATTACCGCAACTGGAGGTACCGCTGCTGGTCGAGTCGTTACGGCTGTGAATGCTACTGGTGCCCGGAGAGCCGCTGCTGGTACTACTGGTACCAACCTTCTTGCTGCTACTACCCGGTGAGCTATGCCGTGACCTACACGCCGACGGTCGTCACGACAACCACCACCACGGTACTGAACAGCGAACTCAAGGCCCTGCCCGCGCCGCCGACCGGAGTTGCCGGCCCGGACGCACGCGTGGGGGCGCCGTGAAATGATAAGCGGCTCAGGATCGCAACGAAAAAATGGGGACTGGCTCGGCAGGACGCCGTGCCTGTCCCCATTTTTGTTTCATTGCACTCATTCAATCCCGCGGAGATGCCTGTTCGCAAACGCCCGAAATACTTCCCAGTCGGCTTCGGTCATGGAATGTTTCCCTGGTCGAATGAAATAGCCCAGCCTGTTGTCAAGCAGCTTGCCCAGCGGCGGCATGCGTTTGCTTTCCAATCCTTCGACGCCCAGAAAACGATAGACCGGATCAGCCGCCTTCAGCACTTCAAATTGGCCTTCGGGATTGGCCCACGTGTCCTCGACCGCGTTCGCGAACAGCACCGGCCGCGGCGCGACCAGGGCAACGAGGCAGTGCTGATCAAACGGCAGCCGCTCCGGCTGCGCGTTGAACTCCTTGAACGTGCCGTTGAACCAGTGCGGAAAATGATCGTTGATCTGCTTCACGGATTCGCCGACCTTGCCGCGGCTAGGCGCGGTGCCGCCGCAGCCGGCCTGCAGCGGAATGGCCATGGCGATGCGTTCATCGAAAGCCGCGGCCAGCAAGGCGGTCTTGCCCAGGCGTGAGTGGCCGACCAAGGCAATGCGCTCCCTGTCAATATCGTTCCGGGTCACGAGATAATCGACCGCCCGCTGAATCCCCCAGGCCCACAAGGCAATCGTGCCCCAATCGTGCGGCCCGGGCTCCTGGCCCTTCTTGCGCAGATAAGGCTGAATCCCGCCGCGCACCTCATTCTGATCCGGGTCAATGTCGCCGTTGTAGAAGGTGGCCACGACGTAGCCCTGATCGATGGAGTGCTGCAGATCCCAGACCTTCGCTTGTTTGCCGCGACCCGCCTCCGTGGCGCGGTTATTTTTGACACCCGGACCGTTGTACATCCAGACGTCCGGCAAGCGCACGCCGGCGTCATCGACAAGAGCATGATTGCCGCAAAAATTCATGCCCAGGAACACAGCCACGGGATCTCTTTTCTGATTCGGCATCACCAGCAACAAATGAATCGGCGGCGCTCCCGCAGGCCCCCAGGAGATGGCGATCTCCTGAAGCGTCGCCTTGCCGCCGAACGCCTGGCGATTTTCGTATTCGACTTTTGCTGTGATCTTCTTCGGCGCGGGCGGAAAGGCGCCGTACATGTAATGCTGGAAAAGGGCTTTCAATTCCGGCCGGCGCTGGTTGACCCACTGATCCTTCGAAGCGACGCGCTTCCCATTCAACATCACGAGCGGATCGGGCAGTTCGGCATGGGACGGCAGCTGCGACACATCCGGAAAATCCTCGGCGGCCCGTGCCGCGCCGATAAGGAGGAGCATCACAAGCGAAGCAATCGTGAAGGTCAATGAATGGTGGAGAGCTGTGCTCATGCCTGAATCTCCTGATGACACCGCTGGAAGCTCAAGGATTGCGT
>DASZFN010000192.1:0-22632 GCA_035939715.1 Gemmataceae bacterium
CCTGAATAGGCTCGCACGTACTCCCAGACATTTGCTCGCCCCTCGTTGGCAATCTTGAATTTCAAATCAAGCCATTCCTTCCCCTTAACAGCGATTTTGCCATTCACGGTTATCGTCACCTTACCAAGCTCCTTCAAGCGGTTGGAGAAAGCATCAGGAACTGAGCTAAGGTCTTCGGCCGCCGCGTCAGCAAGGATGAACAACTGGATGTTACCGCGCTGAAACGCGAAGTCCTGATTTTCTCCGGCCTCCTTCGGCTGCCAATCCGGAGTCAGCCTTAGCCGATAGCGGACTTTTTTTCCACTATACGTCGTTCTCGCAAGAGCTTTCTCAGTAGCGAATGGCGAATTGAACTGAGCCGTCGTGCCCCGTTGCGAGCTCCGGTCTTCCACCGATAACCCGAATAGGCCTTGGACCGAGTGTACTACAAACATCGCTCCCGTAAACACCGCCCAGAGGACTACCATGGCAATGGCAGTCGCCAAGGCCGAGGCGAACCACGTCCCGCTACCCTCCTTCCAACGAGCCGGCCGTGGTTCCTCCCGTTCGCCCCCGTGCATACCCTGTAGGAACGGCTGCAACGCATAATTAAGGTCTGTGGCATCCGCGAATACGGGCCACAAGGCCGGGCATTTGTAACTTACTTCTTGCACCCGCGGGTCCCAGTCGCGATTGAATAGGATGAAGGCGGGTCGCCCAAGGTAAGGGACGACGCGGGGCAGTTCCAGCCGAAAGCTGGTCCGAACGAGGTGGGAAAGTTCCTCGTAGGCTTGCGGTCTTCGCCAGAAACGCACTAGGCAGAAAAGGACGCGCTGCGCATCGACATGGGCACGAATCTGCTCAAGTTCCCAGCGTACACCCGCGCTGGTGCTGGGTTGAACTACCACCGCCTGAGCCTTGCGGAGTTCGGTCTGGATGGCCATTTGCCACCGGTCGTCCTCCACGTACATGCGGGCGGCACCGGGTGTGGCCATAGTTTCACCCGGCTTTCCAATTGCCACGACCGGACCGTATGCTTCAAAGAAGCGGACCAGACACTCTTCCGATGAGCCCGCGTCGTGGTCAAAGATCATGCGGAGCAGTCGAACAGGATAATACAGAGTAAGGATATCGCGAATATATATTCCGTCGTTTTCCTGGGAGGTTTTCGACCAGCCCATCGGCCGCCACGAGCGCAAGCCTGTCAGAGCGGCCAGCATTCCTGCCGGTTGGAGCGTCGTCTTAGCATCGTCCTCAAATGGCCGGAGATACAGGATGGGCTTGCGCGCGTCACTTTTACCGAGGGGGTCGTAAGAACGTTGACACAGCCTGGATCCGAAGAGAATCAACAATGGCGCCGGCGCCCATACGAACCCATTGTATACGGGCTGCAGAATACTCAGCATGCTGGCGACAGCGGGAAGATCTTCACCCGCTTTCTGCCGCGGGGCGCTTAGCCCTGTCGCAACCACGAGCCAGTAGACGACGCCCAGCGCCTTTAGCGCCCAACCCAACGACTTTGAACGGAACGGGTGCTGCCGCCGCGGAAAGAGACGCCACCCACGATGAGCAGTCTCGGGAGATATCGAAGAATAATCGCCGATCCGCTTCCAGAAGCGGAGCAGCGGGAGTGAGTAGCCGTATCCGACGAGAAAATAGGGGAGTCCGAAGCCGAAGAATAGCAGGCTTGAGCCCAGAGATCCGGACGCGAAGTTAAACCAAGCAGCGAGCAAGAGAAGCAACCCAAAAAAGACGAGAACAAAAGGCAGGATCTGTCGCGATTCCTTGATCCAGTAGGAATCCGGCCGTTTCGCAGCAAAGACCCCGCGCACATGGCCTTCCTGGGAGGCCAGAACCGAAAAGCGCAAACGCTGGGAGTTGTTGGACCGCAGAGTGAAGTTACACGAACCGACCACAGGAGTCACGCCGAACGGCGCGAATAAGTTCTCCACGACGCGAAGCCACCGGGGAGGACGCGGAATCAGTTTTTCACGAATATCTCTTATATCTTTGAACTCGATACTTGTCCTTTGGTGCAAGTGTTCGCTCAAGACGCGTTCGCCGTCCGTCTGGCACATTTCCTCGGTGATGCGCGAACGTCGGAGGAAACGTGTCCCTCTCAGCACGTGCGTGTCGTAGATCGCGACGACTTCGGTTCTCAAGAGGAGAGATCTCATGCGCACGATCGGCAGATGCGGAACAGGTGCGACGGCAATAGGCCCGGAAGCGGTACTTTCAGCCGGCCGCACGGGCGGCTCGCTATGCGACACCCGGTTGGATCCTTCCCCGTAGACAGAGGGTGGCGGATCGTACACCGGGGGCGTTATGACAAAACGCGCATTACATCGCTTGCAGGAGCCCCTTTTGCCCACGTGCGAATAGCTGGCTTTTAACCGATGTCGACATGCTGGATTCGGACACTCGAACCGAAACATCTCATCCATCGATCTGCTCCTTCTTTGGGGCTAATCACGATTGTGTGGCGTGATCTAGACTCTTAGAACTGATCGCTAATAAAAGTCACCGCCTTCTCCCAAGGTCAGTCAAACCTGGCTCCTCCTTCCCATGTGCTTTCCTGATGATGAGCCGAACAGCATCTGGCGGGAACTCGGCTGGATCCAGGGGTTGCATCGTCAAGTTGCAACGGCGGAACATCTCGACCGCACTTCGGGAGACGGGAAGACACCCAGCCCCAATTCAACGAATTCCAGAGGATTTGCCCTGTTGGACCTCCCGTTCATCCTTCCAAACCGGACTCTTCCCGCCGGAGTAGTTCGAGGTGGGACTATTGGGCCCAGCCAACAAAGCCCGCCGCTCCCGAACTACCGTCGCATAAGCCGATACAGTGGACACCGATCATACTCCTTCGCCAAAGGCTCCACGCCGAGGAATTCGCAAACAAACTCATGCCCTGGCTCCATGGCCAGCAAGGCTGCGAACTGCTCGCTGGTAAAGGCGCAACCGGGCATTGTCTTCGGTTCGATGCGCGCGGCCCGGTTGACATGGCTACCGAAATAATTTCGCCGACGGATGATCGGATCGATGTCGCTGAACACCGGGCCCGCGTGGATGCCGATGCGGACGGGCGTCGTCTCAGCCAGGCCCAGGTCCGTCCAGTTCAGCAGTTCCGCCCGTTCCAGCAAGCGAAGGGCGGCTTGCGCACCGTCGGCTACCCGATCGAACACGAGGTAAAGGCCGTCGCCCCAGGTGTTGCTGAAGGTCGGCGTGGCCTTCAAGGAACGTAAGACGTCATCCACTTCGTGCAAAAAGCGCATGAAGAATCGCGGCGAATGTTCCTCCCGTATCTTGCTGAAATCCTTGACGTCAGCAAACAGCATGCACTTTAGCTGCCGCTCCATCCGGTCGCCGGCGACGGCGCGTGCAGGCTCGGGAGGGACAGAAGGCGATCTCGTGCTGCCAAGGATTCCCTCGCGCAAGCCGGCGAGATCGATGACGCGGACCGGCAAATTCGCCTGGATACAGCTGTCGAGGAAGCAAGCGGTCCCGCCCGACCGCCTGGCTGCGGCCGCGTCCAGGACGGCCAGGGCCTGGGGAATGACGCCGCGTTCCTTCGCGCGAATGATGGCAAGGCCCTGGGTGAAGCTATTAACGAAATCGAAGAGAACGTCGTCACCAAGATACGCCTCAGTCGTGGCGTAGTGCACCTGCTTCGCCCGTTCCAGCAAAGCGTCGAAACGGAGGCGCCAGGGCCTCATTTCCGGTGAATCAAAATCAACGCTGGTGGAGTAGAAATCGCCGCGCGCGAAGGGGAGCACGATATGCAGTTCCGCATGACGTTCCAGCATCAGCTCTGCAAAAAGGATGTCCGAGCCGCATGCCGCCGAGCAAAAGCCAACGGTCGCATTGAGGTCCGCCAGCGCCTCCTTGATCGCTCCACTGACCTCGCGGATCAACTGCGGGTCGGCTGGAAATCGGGGCGGCAGCTTATCCTTGCTGACACGCGTTGGGCTGTCGAGCATGTGGCCGGAAAAGACGACCACACTGCCTACGTAGAACAGGCGCATGAGTTCATCGCTGATCGCCAGCTTTTCGCGAAGCAGCAGGGCGTTGCGGCGCATCGATGCGATGTTGCCCACGTCGCCGCGCTCGTTCGCCAGGGCAACGGCTTTCTTGTACCAGTTCGCGGCTTCGTCCAGCCGGCCGAGCAGCAGGCAGGCTTCACCGAGTGTGGCCAACCCCCAGTAGTCTTCCGCACGATCTGGTTGCCGGCGTTCCTCTTCAACCTGCTCGATGACCGTTCTGGCCAGGTCCTTGGCCTGCTGGCTCTCACCGGAGAGAAGGGCCATGGTCGCGGCATTGATACGCGGGAAATAGCTCGCTCCCAGGATGTCGGCCGCCTTGCGATAGGCCGCCGCCGACCTGGCGGCAAGCTCGGCCTTGCGAGTGGCATCGGCGCTTCGCTCATAGCGATCCTTGTACAGCCGCCCTTCCAGGCTCACCGCATCGATGCGCAGCTTCGCTTCGAGGTCTGTCCGCTGCAAGAGCTTCGTCAGGCGGCCTTCCACCGCGGAAATGTTGCCGCCACGCGCCAGCGCCAGGGCGACCAGGTACGTCAACTCCGGATCGTCTGCATGGCGCGCGAGCCCCTCGCGGGCAAGCTCGAAAGCACGCGTCGGGTGGCCCTCGTCGATGAGCTTGCGCACGAAGGCCCGGTGCAGATCCGGCTGGAGCCGCCAAAGCGATTCATACTCGCCATGCTGATAAACGGGCAGCAGTTCGAGTGCACTGGCCCCCTTGCGCTGCAAGCGCTTCAAGATGCTGGCAATATCGTTTTCCATGGCTGGCTCCGGCACAAGGACCTCGCCGATTGATCGTGATTACCCCCGCTGGATTTTCCCCGCCATGCACAGGAGCAAGTGGACCGTCGGACTGATGGGACGTGCATCGTGGGCCTCGAGCCGGAGGATTTCCTCTTCGCTCAGCCACCGATTGCGCCGATCCGCATCCACAACCACTGCGGTCTGCTGACTTAGGTCGGCAGCGAAAAGCTCCATGGCGTAGGCCGTAAGCTCACCGGCATTTCGGGAACGTGCCTTGTATTCGAGGTGATGGCATGGCTGCGAGGCAACCGTGAAGTCCGATGCGGCCAGCCCCAGTTCTTCACCAATCTCGCGGATGACACAGTCGCGGAAGGTCTCGCCTTCATGGCGATGGCCGCCGATGAAGAAGAACGCTTGCCAGTTCTCGTTCCACTGGGCCAGCCACTCAGTCTTTCCGGCAAGCTTGCGCTCGAACAACGCGATGCCGCCTTCCGAACGCCGCAGAGATTGCCCCAAGGTCTGAGCCGGAATCAGGCTGACGACAGTTTGGCGCACGGCCTGCATCGTGGGCGAGAACCCGAGCGCAGGATCGGCAAGCCGGTTTGCCGGGCACCAAACGTACTTCTTGCTCCGACGATCCAGCGCCCGCTCCAGGGTATCGTACGGTTGATGCAGATCGACTTCCGGAAGGTGGACAGCGCAGATGTGAAAGCGATAGCGGCGGTTGCGTTGGAAGCGCTGGCTGGAATGGACGTCAGACGCCTCGCCTTGCCAGACGGCTGTGGCAGGACCGCGATAGCCCAGGTCGGACCGGACCGTCGCGACCGCCACGCGTTCGGGCTTGGTGTCGGTTTTGATCCGCTGGGCCGGGAAGAAGTAGCCGCCGTAGTTGTTGTTCCAGACAAGCAGGAACTCCGTCTCCCGTTCCCCAGGCCGAGCGATGACCGCCAGCACAACTTCCTGATTCTCGACGAGCTCGCGGACGATGTCGGTGGTGGACCAGGTGAGGTCGGTTCGGCTGGTCAAATCCGCGAAGGACAGAAACAGCGGCGGGTTGTTGTTCCACTGCGGCGCTGCCATCAAGTCAAGCGGCTGGCCAGGGTCCACGGCGTAGAGCCAGTATTCATATTCGGTCTCGTCGCCGGTCCGCCCCGAGGGACCAAATCGGCCGAGGTATTCCAGCTCGTCGGCCTTGGCATCCGGCAATTTGCACGCCAGGTCATCTTCCAAAGCCCGAATCGCTACCGACCCGAGAACATCGGCGGAACCGTCGAGATCCTTCATCGGGAAAGTGTAGCGGCCCCATTTGGGATTGTAGGCCACAAGAAACCGTCCCTGTTCATCTTGCACGATGGCAACGACCACTCTCTTCGCGCGCATGATTGCTGCTCCCTACGAGGGTCGGTCGCTTTCCAGGATGCGATATCCCAGCGCCAGGATCGCCTTCAGTGTTTCCGCCGCCAGCTTGCGATCGTAGAGCTTCTCCGATTCGGGAAGTTGCTCGTAGCGCACCAGACAGGGATGCCGTTTATGGACATCGTCGCGCTCTGGGCCGTAGGTCCATCCCTGTGCGAGCCTGGTGGCGGCCCACACATCATGCGCGTTCGCAGCCAGCTTTTCCAGTAGCGCAGTCAAAGATTCCGGCAAGCTAATAGCCGAGGTATCAATAGGTCGGGGGTCGCAAGTCATGATCGTGTCGGTACCATCGGTCGGGGTCGATTCAGTCGCCGGCTGTCTAGGCTGACGTCGGCACGGCAAAAAACTTGTCGGGGTCGGCCAAGCGCCCTTCCGTCACGAGGCCTAAGCGGCGGCAGGCAGCGAGGAGCATCTTTAGCTGGTCGCGCATGCAGTCAGCATAAAACTGCTGACCGCGAGCAGCAGCAAGGGCATCGAGGTAGCGATCGCCGGCCTGCCGCCAATCGCCGGCCAGCACATGGGCCTCACCCTTGGTCGCCGGCAGCCAAACGTGGTCGTCGTCCTTGCGGGATCGCCAGACAGTCGCATCAGCCAGCATTTGCTGAGCCTTGCGGCGCACGTCGTCGAGCAAGCGCTGCGCTTCTTCATGTTGCTCCAGATCCTTCTGGAGGGCTGCCTGAAGAAACTGGAGCGTCAACTCGTTGATCCGCGGGTAGAAGCCGCGATGGATTTCGTGGGCTCGAGCGTAGTACTTCCCCGCCTGGGCAAAATCGTGGAGCGCCTGCGTTACGTCGGCCCGAACAGAGAGTGCGGTGTCGCCCTTCTTCTTGAAGATCTTACCCCAACGGCACAGCATTTCTTCGTCCAGCTGCTTGAATTGCCGTTCGAGTTCTCCAAGCACACGGACCGCTCCGTCCACGTCCCCCAGCTTTTCCAACACGAGCACGAGCTCGTGGCCCACGGCCAGGACGTAGAGAAACTCCCGCCGAAGCGCGCCCAGCCGTTCTTTCGCCTGCACAAGATCCTCCGCCCGATTGCTCTTGCGCCACAGGCGGCGAATCGCATCAAGCTCTGCATGATGACTAAAATGAGTCATGGTGCTGTTACTCCGGCGGGTGCCAGAGCCTCCCGGTCGTACAGAAATCGTGCGCATGCCGTCCCTGCCGACAGATAGGCGCCGAGAAACTCGATCGACGTGAGGTTGTGAAAGCGGACGGAGTTCAGTCCGTACACGGCGAGGAGGAAGTAATACTCCGTCAACCAGTCCCGGCTGCGATTGAGATTGGTCCCCAAGTGCGTGTCGGCCAGTTGCCGCAGCCTGAGCAGGAGCCAGCCGAGCCGGTCCCGCGGAGTCGCGGCCGCCGATGACGCGGGCCAGCGGCAAGAATTCCGGCATTCTTCGGTCTTCTCGAACAGCTCCTTCTCGAAGGCGAGCACTTCCGGCACAAAAGTGGGCACGGTCGTCACACTGGAGAACACTCTGGGATACGCTCGAATCTTAAATTCTGTCTCCATCTTTACGAAGTCCCAGGCAATGATGTTGTCGCGGCCCATGTCCCCATAATCGAAAACCGCAGGCCAAAGAATGCGATCCCCCACGCGGCCAACGAGCACGTTTCTGCCGTGTAAATCACCATGACCATGACCGCGGAGAATACGCGGAACCAGACTGGCAGCCAAGCTTGCGTTCGTCGCGCTGATCCGTGCGAGGTAGCGAAAGAAACTGGCGGGATCGCGGAAGTGCTGGCGGAATGGCGCCATGTCGGTGAAGGTGGACGCTGCCGTCAGACAATCGAAGGCAGGTCCGGATTCGGCTTCCCACAGCTGCAAGTTTTCATCGAGTCGCTGGTCCAGGCGATTAAGAAGAAACTGATAACCGGGATGAGCGGGATCGTCCACGTAAGAGGTTCGGTACATCAGCAGCCCCAGCCGCTCGTAGAGCTGAAAGAGGGCGTCCGCGACAGAGGCCGGCGTCGGCACGCCGAGCAAGGCTCCGTCGAGCATGGCCTTTTCCAGGTGGATGGTTTCATCGACACCAATTAACTGCTGGGCGTCGGTGTATACCAGGGCGATCAGTGAACCGTTCACCTCCTCACGCCGCTCCTCGACCGTCATCAGCACCAGGTCATGGCGAAGGCCGGCAGGCCTGCAATCCCGCCAGCCGGCGAGTTCTTTCGCCAGCTTCGACTCGGGGCCGAGTTTGACAACGTAAACGCCGTCATCGTCGGCGCTTTCTGTCAGTTCGACGAGCAGGATTAGCTCTTCGGATCGCTCGCGAAACCCGCTATGGAGGTCCTGCACGACGACGGCACGCCCATTCGGGAAGACCTGCTTCAATTTGTGTTCGATCTCACGCAACTTGGCCTCCAGACTCATCCGGTCGGCGGCAAGCCGGCGGGCCAGCCGCGTCCGGAGCTTGCGACGGGCCGCCTGGGTGAACACGATGCCAACGCTCATGCAGCATTCCCTCCCCCAATGCACCGATCTTGATCGGTATCGGCTTCGCCGACAAGGGTTTGGCCGCGCCAAGGACTTTCTCGCCGCCGGATTTCCTTTGATGGCGTCATATTGAAAAAACGCCCTAATTGGAATACATTACGATTGTAGGCATTCGCTTCCTGAAGATCAACAGAAATGTGAGGAATCGAAATCATGCCAAGGCCCTCGCGACCATCTCTTGAGCTGCTGGAAACCTTCGTCGCCCTGGCCGAGCACGACGGCGACGCGACAGGCGCGGCCGGCGAGCTCGGCGTCAACCAGCCCAGTGTCTCCAAACGGCTCGCCGCCTTGCGCCGCCTGACCGGTGAGCGCACGGGCCAGCCCTGGCTGGACCGAACGGGCAAGCGCTGGCGGCTCACTCCCGAAGGACAGCGCGTGCGGGCCCTGGTGATCGATATGGTTCGCCGCTACGAGCATCTGGAACGCTTCATCGCTAGCGGTGCGGAAGGCAGACCCGTCGTGTCGCTCGCCTGCGGCCAGCAAGCGGCCAATGGTTTCGTGCGTGCCGCGGTCGAGCACTTCCTTGGCGACAACCCTGAGTGCCGCATACGCCTGGCAACACCCCGGGGTCGAGTCCGCATTGAAGGCGTGGCGGGCGGGCAGTTCGATATGGCCATTGTGACGGACAGTCCCGCCACGATCCGAAAACTTGCCCGCCGTGAGATGTATGTTGAGCCGCTCTTTGACGACCGCTTTGTCCTCGCCGCCAATCCGCCTGCCAGGGCCGATTGGGGCCGACGCTGGCGAGATGCGTCTGAGAACAAGCCAGTCCCTGCCGCTGAACTGCTGGGCTTACCGTTTATCTTGCCGGAAGCAGACGCTTCTCGGCGACAACAGTTCGACGACTGGTATTATCGAGCAACCGACAAGACCCTTCACGTCAAGCTCGAGGCCGGCGGCTGGCAGACAATTTTGCAGTTCATCGAAGCTGGCCTTGGTGTCGGCTTGGTGCCGCACAGCGCCGTGGAGGTATTCCGGAGACAAAGTCGTTGCAAATTAACGGTGCGATCGCTCGATCCCGCCGAGTTTCCACCGGATGCCGTGCGCTTAATTGCGCGGAAAGCCCACGGTAGGGAGGAGCCGGACCTCAGCGAGCTTGGCAAAAGGTTGATAGCCGTTCTGAGAGATCAGGCAAAGCGGCAGAAATGTGAAGAGCGCCGGCGTTGAAGTCAAGCTCCAAGGGGCCGAGCGCCGGCCACGCTCGATGAGCCAGAGAATGTTCTGGTGGCCTGTTACTTAAGCGAATTGAGTTATGCCTGGCAGCGGATCGCCAAGGCCCGCTGGGAGTTGAAACAAGAGGATGCGGCCCTCGCCGCATTTCAGGAAGCGACCAAAGCCCAGCGCCGGGTCTTTGAAATGACTCCCAATGTCCGGGAAGAACGCATCAAACTGGCCCGGTGCTATGAGATGTCGGCCACATTGTTTGGCCATGACCTACTTGACCATCACTACCGAAATCCCATCGTCCATGATCTTGCTGAACGCCGTGCGCAGCTTTTGCTGGCGCTGGCTCAAGGTGCCGACGCAGAGTTTGTAATAGTTCGGATCTCCCGTTGCCGTCACCGAGGCGGGAAAGCCGGTTCCGCCAATCTGCGAGAGCTGCTGGAGAAACGACATGGCCGCGGCAGGTTCACCCCCCTGAGCCGTCGGCTCAAACACGGCCCCGAAGCCGATGCAATGCAGAACAACGGGCTTGTTCGGCAAGGCAAAACCAGGGCCGTTGGAGTTGTCGGTGGTCAACGCGCAAATGCGCGTGGCCACGTTGATGGCGTCCTGACCGGGGGCATTGCCGCTGGGCCGGAGCGAACCCGGAGTCAAATCATAGTAGGAGTTGTAAGCTCCGAAATTACTGAAGAGCTGTTGCGTGGCGACGTTGGCCATGCCGTCGGTCTCGAGAATGACCAGGCGCTGCGCGCCTTTCCGCCCGAAGCCGCCGAAGCCCGAACCGCCGCTGCCGGCCGTGCGCAGGGAGGGCTGGCTGCTGAACTGGTTGTAGGCCAGCATGAAGCCATAGCTGGTGGCCGTGTTGCCGTTGTAGTCGCCGTGCGCCCGCGGCGTTTGAACGCCGTTGGCGTCCCAGGGGCGGACGTCGGCCGAGCCGCTGTTGGGCGGGAACCAGAGAGCATTGATCATGCCGGCATAATCACGGCTTAGATTGTACTGCGGCGCCGAAAAGGAACCCGCCTCGGTGGGCTCTCCCAGATAACAGGGCCGGCTGAAGAGCAGCATGGACACCACGTCATTCGGATGATTCGTTTGAATATCCGTCAGCGCGCCCTGGATCCCCAGCTTGGCGGCAATCATGGAAATATCGGTGGCCGTACCGGGGAAAAGTCCTGTGTCGGAAAGGTATTGAATCATGGTCATCGGTCCGAACCAGAAGCGGTGCCGGGGCCGTTGGGGATTGTCCGCAGGATCGATGAAGGGATCGCCGTTCGGATCTTTGTAGGTGGTGGTCGGTCCCCTGATCTGGACGTACAGTCCTGGCGTGGCTGTGCCCGCGGTGAAGTCCGGGCCGATGCTGCAGGCCGGGTGGCCGGTGTGCTGGATGTTGCCATACGGATCGCGCCAGACGCCGAGCGTGTAATCAATGTACTCCTTCCAGAAGCGCTGATCCTGGTCGGTGATGTTGCGGTTGGGTTGCGTGTGGTCATAAGCGCTCGCTTGAATGTCGTTGGGAATGCTCGTGTAGTAGAGAATATTTCCCGCGCGCAACTGGGTGGGGAATGGGTTTGGTCCCACGTTTTTGATGAAGTTAAGAATCGCGGCGTAGTTGATGACGTAATTGCCTGGCGGGTCATTGAAGACGCCGGTAGTGGAGTAGAGCTTGGTATTGTCGTTCATTTTGCCGCCGAAGCTGGGATAGGAACCGCCGGTGGCCATGAAATAGTTCTCACGCCAGTCGTTTCGCGGGTTCGGCGGCCAGATAAAGAAAGTCTTGCCCCAGTAGCCAGGCCCCTGCGTGTAGCCGTAGAAGTTGCCGCGGGCCGTGTAGGCGTCGAAGACGGTTCCGGCGGGCGGAGTACCCGCGCCCCAGACTTCGCCCCAGGTCTTGGCGACGGTGGTGCCGTTATATTTCATCAGCGGCAGGTCTCCGCCCGGGTTCGTACTGGTGATCGAGCCCGGCGCCGGAGGGAACGCTGGCTGAGCTGAGGAGCCGCGGGCGTTCTGATAGTAATTGGTCACCATGGCAGGGATGCCGAGCACAGACTGGGTGACATTGCATTTGCCCACGCGCGGATCGGCGCTCGTGCACTGGAGCTGAGCCAGGGGAGAGTAATTAGGGTCATACCAGCCCCATTGAGGGAACACAGGGTCGCTATTGTTGGAAGAATTGTTCGCGCTTCCCAGGTAAGTTTCATTGTTCCACAGGTCGCTTTCATTGTTCATCGAGCCGGAGTAATCGAGAACAATCGCCACATCGCGCGGGCGGTGCGCGGCGATCGCGGTCGCCGAAACCTTCAGCGAGGTCAAGTTGAAGACCCTGGCGAAGGCGTACGGCACCGTATGCGTGACGGTAACACTGCAGAGATTATAGTTGTCGGGAGGGAAGCCATCCGCCGGCGCCGGGAAAGGCGGATAGGCCGGGGAGAACTTTTGCGCGTCGGGGTCGTAGTGGTAGGTGCCCATGGATATGGAGACCTCGTCGGCCTGCACGTTCTGACCCAGAACGATATTCGCCTCAGCCGCCGCCATGGCGTTGGCCGTGGCGGCCGCTAAGTTGGCGGACGGACTGCCGTCCACCGAGCGCGCCCCCGCCATGGCGGCGGCATCGGCGGCATTCTGGCATTGACCCTTGGCGACGACAATCATGCCGATGTCCACGGCCAGGGCCGTGAACCCGCAAATCGCGACCAGGCTCAGGGCCAGGAACGGCAGGATGGTCCCGTGACGCCTCTGCTTTTTTAGTTTTCTTTGCATGACTGCATTCCGATCTCTTAGTCGGCCTCGCTGCGCATGACGACCTTGGCGTTGATGATTACGGGATCGACCAGGAAGCTGAGGCCCGGCAGCATGGGCGTGTACGTACAGTTCACTTCCATGGCAATCGGATCGCCGAAAGCGGCGCTGGCAAACGGAGCGGCAAACGCCCCCGTGCTCGGATCGGCCTTGTAGGGGGAGCCGTTGGGGAAGTTGGGCGTCACCGGCAGTCCGTTCAGATAGCCCTTGACCACCGCCTGCACGTCCGTGTTCTGCATGGTTACGGTGCCCACGCAAGCCACGCGGGCGCCCTCGCGCGTGGCCTCATCCACCATGTGCCGCAGCATGACAAAACGGCCATATTCAAAAATGGCCAGCAGCAGCACCATGCAGACGCTGAGGACGAACGCTACTTCCACCGCGGTGGCCGCGGTTCTTCTTTTTGTGCGTGGCTGCGCCCGACACATGCTTGTTCCTCCCAGCCAGGATAATCTCGAGGCCGCCTCGCGTGGCCCTAAAAGCCAGCCGGGGCGGTCACACCTGTTGGAAATTGCTGATCTTTCAGAGAATAAAAGATGGCCTGCCCGTTCACCCTGGTACTCGGATTGGTAATCAGGCTGAGGGCCACCCAGCGAACGTCGTTGAAGGGAATGCTTACCGTTACCTGAATCCTGTCGAGCTGGCTTGCCTGGGCAACGTCCGTGCCCGGCGAGTTCAGATCCTGCACGGTGATGATCGCGTCGTTGACGACTTGCTGGGCCCCTGCGGCCGGCATGCCCTGGCCCACCATGGCCTGGTAGAGGTAGTACTGTACCTCAGCGACGACCTGGGCGTTCGTGCGCAAACCGGTCGATGCTTGCCGCGCTCCTTCGCGTGCGGCGTTGTTGACCATCTCATCCGCATTAATCAGGCGGCCGACCTCCCAGATGCCCAGGAGCAGGATCATGATAAACGGCAGCAGCAAGGCGAATTCGACAGCAGCGACACCTTGCCTGCGCTCGCATGGTGAATGAGCGCGGATCATGGAGTCTCTCCCCTAAATTCAATGACGGGTGCGAGTGCAGCAGGGCCACTTCAGATTCCGGACCTGCACGGCCAAATGGCCTGAGATGGATGTGGAACTCCGGGGGAGACCGAATCGACGAGGGATTCGTCGTTTCGGCAAGGGGGAAAGCGCCCCATCATGCCCGGAGTACGTCCTTGTTACAGGCCTTGATGCCGCTACGCAAACATAGGTCATACCGCGAAAAATGCAAAGTGTGCCGCCGGCATAAAATTGCGAGCCCAAATCGTATGCTAGTTTTGCAATGGACACTGTCTTTCTGTTCGAGCTTGCCAAGAGGAGAAGGCCATGAAACTCCTGCGGAACTGCCTGAAGAATCTGCTGTGGCGCGAGAGCGGCGCGGAACCGACCCAGTACGCGATCGCCCTGGCGCTTATTATCGTTGCCGTGATTGGCGGACTCAAGCTGCTCGGCAGTGCCGCCAACAACCAGCACAACGCGACCAGCACCATGCTCCAGAATGCGGCGACGCCGTCGTCCCCCAGCGGCTCCTGACGTTGCGGACATGTTATTTCCTTTTCCCCGCCGCCCGGTCATATTCGGCCTGCGCCGTCTCCAGGTAATCGGCTAGCGCGGGCATGCCCATTTCCGCCCGGCGCTTATCAACATGTGCTTCGTCCTCGATGGGCCGCGGCTTGAAGGTTCCGCCTTTCACCATGAGCTGCGTGCCGTAGCATTGTTTCCTCTTCTCGGCGATGAGCAGGCAGTCGGTGAGATAGGCGATGTCCTGAAGTTCAACTTCCCCTTTGGGGGCTGCCTTCATCAGCTTGAGGGCGCGTTTCTGAAAGGCCAGATCACGGTCGGCATGCTGCGCCAGGAGCCAGGCGGCATGCGCGCCGTCCTGGCCGACGAGCGACTTGCCCGGCCAGCCATACTTCTTGACAATTTCCTTCAGGCGGGTGCGGTGTTTCTGGTCCATGTCGTGCATCTTGCGGGTCGGTTCCAGAAGGGCCTTCACCATCGCCGGATCCGAGATGGTTCTGCTGCCGCCGTATGGGATGCCCTTCGCGCTCAGGTCCTTGATGACGCCGTTGCGCATGTCGACATCTTCCTTCTCCATGGCCAGCAATTCCTCGCACAGGTCCGGCTCGCGGATGGCCGGTTGTTTGACCGGTTCTTTATTCTGGGCTATCTGTGCCTGCGCCACGAAGGCGACCAGAAGCAGAAGCGGAGCGGATGGTGTAATTCTCATTGCGGATAGCTCCTCGGTAACCTCCCCATCACAATATGACCGTAGGCGATTCGGCAGCGCAACCGGCACCGCGGGGCTTGTCCCCGTGGACCGGTGACTGGCAGCCAGATCCGTTGCGTCGAAAACTTATCGCCGCCACGGGGCTTGTCCCGGTGGAGCGACGATTGTCAGCCGGGCCGTCAATCGTGGCTCCACCGGGACAAGCCCGGTGGCGGCCATCTGTATGTATGCAGCGGTTACTGGCCATCAGTCATCGATCCACCGGGACAAGCCCGGTGGGGCCGCTACTGCAAAATCGTGCACGTTGATTTACCTCGATTCTATCCGCATCGGCATGGCAAAGCTCGTGAAAATCGCTGCGCTCTAGCAGCGCCACTCTTCGATCAGCGATGCCACCAGAGCGGTCCAGCCCGTCTGGTGCGAAGCGCCCAGGCCGGCCCCGGTGTCGCCGTGAAAGTATTCATAGAAGAGAACCAGGTCACGCCAATGCTCGGTCTGGAACTTGCCCTGGTTGCCGAAGACCGGACGGCAGCCACTGGGATTCTCCGCGAAGATGCTGATGAGGCGATCGGCAAGGTCACGCGCCATGTCTGCAAAGGTCAAGGCGCTGCCATTGGCAGCCGGTGGGCGGAGCACAAAGTCTTTCCCCCAGGCCTTGCCGAGCTTGCGCAGCGACTCGATCAACAAGAAGGTCGTGGGAAACCAGATCGGCCCGCGCCAGTTTGAATTGCCGCCCTTGATTTTCGTGACGGCCTCGGCCGGCTCGTAACTGACAAAGCGCTCGCCCAGCCGAAACGGCATGCGCTCGTGCACCTTGGAGAGGGCGCGCAAGCCGTAATCCGAGAGGAACTCGTCGACGTTCCAGACCCGGTCCATCAAGCCGCGTAATTGCTCTTCATCGACGATGGTCAGGACGTAGGTGCCGACCCGGCCATCCGGTCCGTGGGCGCGGTGCACGACGTCCTTCACCAGGTCGGGCCGGTTCTTCAGGAACCAGGCGAAGGCACGCGAGAATTCGCCAAACTTTTCCAGCCACTCTACCTCGAGCCGTTCGACGGCGAACAGCGGGATCAGTCCGACCAGCGAGCGTACGCGCAGCTTGTGGAAGCTGCCGTCGGGAAAGCGCAGCACGTCGTAAAAGAAGCGGTCATGCTGGTCCCAGAGCTGGTAATTGCGACCGCCCATGTCCTTCATGGCATGAGCCACGTAGGTGTAATGCTGGAAGAACTTGGTGGCCAGGCCCTCATACACCCGGCTGCACTTGCGCTCGGCCAATTCCAGGGCGATGCGCATCAAGCTCAGGCAAAACATGCCCATCCAACCGGTGGCATCGGCCTGCTCGAGCATGGAGCCGCCGGGCAGCTTGTCGCTGCGGTCGAAGATGGTGATATTGTCCAGGCCGAGAAAGCCACCTTCGAAGATGTTGTTGCCCTGGCTGTCCACCTTGTTGACCCACCAGGCGAAATTGATCAGCAGCTTGTGGAAGCAGCGCTCGAGAAAATCGAGGTCGGCCTTGCCGTGGTTGCGGATGCGATCCATGTGGTAGACGCGCCAGACGGCCCAGGCGTGCACCGGCGGATTGAGGTCGGAAAATTCCCATTCATAAGCGGGGATTTGTCCGTTCGGATGCTGAAACTGCTCAAAGAGCAGCACCCAGAGCTGGCTCTTCGCATAGTCCGGATCGACCAGCGCCAGGGCCACGCACTGGAAGGCCAGGTCCCAGGCGGCGAACCAGGGATATTCCCACTTGTCGGGCACCGTCATGACGCGCATGGAGTTGAGATGCTTCCAATGCTGATTGCGAATCCGCATGCGCGATTCAGGCGGCGGCCAGTCGGCGCGGTCGCCGCGCAGCCAGGCGTATACGTCGAAGAGATAGCTCTGCTTGCTCCACAGCAAACCGGCGAGGGCCTGGCGCTGCACCAGGCGCTCGTCGGCGCTCGCCCCGGCCGGATGGATGGCGTCGAAAAATTCATCGGCCTCCTGGCGGCGCAAGGCAATGGCAGCCTCGACGCCGGCCAGCGGCTGCTTGGTCTTTTCTTCCGGGCACAGGCGCAGGAGGAGCGTGGCGGAACCGTCCTTTGGTATGTCGAACTGATAATGGATGGCCGCTTTCGTCCCCTCCGCCGCTGGGTTCGTGCACGGCTCGCCTCCGATTATGTGCCGGTGGAAGGCGTCTTTCACATACGGCGAGCGGCTGGCGCTGCCGGCTCCATAGACGCGCGGCATGTCGGTTTCATTATTCGTGAACAGCAGCGTGCCCCCGGGCGACGCATAGAGGAAACGCCGGCCGAGCTCAAACGGCACCGGAATGTTAGGCGGGATCGGCACCCGGCTATGGTCCGCCACAAGGCTGAGCGTACCCCGAGCGCGCGGGCCCGCTTGAAGCACCGGCTCCGGTCCGGACACGGGCCCCCAGGACCAGGTATTGCGAAACCACAAGTGCGGCAGAATATGCAGTGTCGCCTGTGCCGGCCCGCGGTTGAAGGCCTGGATACGGATGGCAATGTCTTCCGGAGTGATCTTGGCGTACTCGATGAAGATGTCAAAATAGCGCTCCTTGTCAAAGACACCCGTGTCGAGCAGCTCGAATTCATCTCCCGCGCCGTACCGATTGCGATTCTCCGTGATGAGACGGCTGTAGGGGAACTCCGCCTGCGGGTACTTGTACAGGAACTTCATGTACGAGTGCGTGGGCGTATTGTCGAGGTAGAAATAGTACTCCTTGACATCCTCGCCGTGGTTCCCCTCCTGGGGCGTCAAACCAAAGAGGCGTTCCTTGAGAATCGGGTCCTTGCCGTTCCAGAAGGCCGGGGCAAAAACCAGGAACTGGTAGCGGTCGCAGATGCCGGCGATGCCGTCCTCCCCCCAGCGATACGCCTTGCTCCGGGCCAGGTCATGAGGCAGGTAGCCCCAGGCGTTGCCGTCGGCGCTATAGTCTTCGCGGACCGTGGCCCAGGCGCGATCGCTCACGTAGGGCCCCCAGCGCCGCCAACCGGAGATGTCGTCGCCGGCAGGGATTTCGTCTAAGCGTTGTTGTTCCTTGGTTGGCATGGGGAGTAGAGGCATCAAGCATTCCTAAGTAGAACGGACTTAATTCCGTTCTAAGAGGCCGCCCCGGGTTCACCTACTTAGGTTCATCCGCAAGAAGAAGATGGCGCTCGGTTCTTCAGGCCCCGGCTTCATTTTAGCGGAATTCGCGCAGAACGCCGCATTGGCAAGCGTAGCATATGCGCCAGCCGTGCGCGGACGTGGCTTGCCGCCCCAAATGACCTTCTTCTCCCAGCGTGTAACGCTGGGATACCTGCCCATTGCAAAGCGTCTGCGACGAGCAGGGTCGCGAACATTTCTCGAAACGCGGCGCCTAGGTCTCCCGACTCACGATCTACTACTTCGCCTGCTTCAGCAGTACGCAGTCCAGCCCCCACGAATCATGCGGCGGCTGCGACTTCGCGTTTGTGCCGACGGCCTCGATGCGTAAAGTATTTGCACCCTGCTTCAATTCCGCCTCGCCCAGGTCGATTACCGCGGGGTTACTCCTGATCCGCTGGAGTGGCCAGAACCAGCCCGCCATTATGGCGGGCAAGGGCCTGGCCATTAGAAGCCTTCTTGACATGCACCGGCGTTGAAGTTTGGCGGTCGCGTCGAAGGAAGCGCCGACTAAGAATCCCAGCCGCGTCCGCTGGGATTTACCTTGGCCAGCGTGCAGGGCATAAGGCTGCTCCTGACCCATTCGGCGTCGGATCAGGTCGACCTTCCTCAGCCCCATTCCCCGTCACCGCCCGCCGCCATGGCCTCACGCTGCCGTGTTACCATCGTGAAATAGGTCCCGCGGGCGCGCATTAGCTCTTCATGCCCGCCCTGCTCGATGATCTGGCCTCGGTCCATGACGACGATGATGTCGGCGTGGGTGATCGTCGAGAGCCGGTGGGCGATCACAAAGCTGGTCCGCCCGCGCAATAGATCCTGCAACGACTGCTGAATCAGCTGCTCGCTTTCCGTGTCCAGGTTGCTGGTCGCCTCGTCCATGATCAGGATTTCGGGAGCCGCCAGAACGGCCCGGGCGATGGCCAGCCGCTGGCGTTGACCTCCGGACAGCTTTACCCCCCGTTCGCCGACGACCGAGTCGTATCCTTCCGGCAGCACGGCAATGAACTCATGGGCATTGGCACGCCGCGCCGCGTCGAGAATCTCCGCGTCCGTGGCGCCGTGGCGGCCGTAGGCGATGTTTTCGCGCATCGTGCCATCGAACAGGAATACCTCCTGGTGGACCACCGCCAGGAGTTCGCGATAGCTTTTAAGGCGGAGCTTGCGAATGTCGATGCCGTTGAGCAGGATCTGCCCACCGGTCGGATCGTGGAAGCGCGCCACCAAGTCGGTCAAGGTCGTCTTGCCGACGCCGCTGCGGCCGACCAGGGCCACCACTGACCCGCCGGGTACCACCAGGTTGAAGTCGCTCAGCACGGGCTCGCCGGGCCGGTATTCGAAAGAAACTTTCAAGAAGCGGATCTCCGCCACGCGGGCGGGAGCATCCGCGGCGTCGGCAACATCCGGCTTGTCCGCCGGCAGAGCCAGCAGCTCGAAGACCCGGTCCATTGCCGCCAGCGAGCGCTGCAGCTCGGAGAACGAGTTGACGATTTGCCAAATCGGATTGAGCAGCACGAACGTATACCACTGAAAGGCCATGATGTCGCCTATGCTGGCAATGCCGCGGATGTTCAGGTAGCCGCCGTACCAGACAATGACCAGATCGACGAGCGCGATCAGGGCTCCCCACGAGCCCCATAACAAGAGCTCGCGGCGGTGAGCGAACAGCTCCTTGCGCAAGGCGCTAGGGTGGCCGACGGCATAGTCGTGCTCCTCGCTGACTTCGCGGCGGAAGGCGCGAACGACGCGGATGCCGCCAAATGTTTCTCCCACGCGACCTTCCACATCCGATTTGTCCTCGCGGATGGCCCGGTAGATGGGCCGGACCCGCCGCGAGACCGTGAAGCTGATCAGGATGGCGCCCGGGATGACGGCCAGCGCGGTAATTGCCAGCCGCCAGTTCAGGAAGAACAGGATCGTGACCGCGATGATCAGCCGGAGCGCCGACAGCCCGGGCGAGATAACGGCCAGTTGCAGCAAGCCAGAGGTGGTGTCCACGTCAGCGCTCAGTCGCGAAATGATACCGCCGATCTTGAGCTCCGAGAGCTTCTGCAAGGGAAGATACAGGAGGCGTTCGTAGAGACTCCGTCGCAAGGACAGCATGGTCTGGGCGTTGACCTGGCGCTGGCGGTAGCTGCGCCCGGCCTCCACGAGACGGCCGATGATGATGACGGCCAGAAACAGGGTGCCAACCAGGTGTAAAAGGGTGAGGCGTCGCGCCTCTGGCACGTCTCGGACTAGAAGAACATGATCGACGACATAGCGCAGGAAGAGCGGTGGGAGCATGTCCAGGCCCGCCCCCAGCGCCGCAAGCAGGAGGAGGACCGCGACTCCGGTCGCGTGCGGCCGCAGCCAGCTAACATAATTGGCCAGGTAGCGGCGCCGCTCGGCCCGAGCACTCGGCTGAGGTTTCTCTTTGCCGTCGGCTCCTGCCGACAGGTCGTCGGTGCGTCGGTCGCTGTAAGCTTGGACAAAGGATTCGTAGCGTTGCCGGGAAGTACGGGCTCGCTTCATCTGGGATTTCCGGGTATCAAGGGCTGGCGCTAGTTAAGTACGCATTTCCATCTTACGCAGGCAGAAAAGCTGGCGCCGATCAAGCGGTGAGGGGCGCCACCGACCCAGGCAACATTCGCGATCCGGGGTGACAAATAAAGAATTCTGTCTTAGCCTGGAAGGGTCACGGCATCAGGTCCCACTAATATTCTGAAGGGACCAAGTGGAAAGGCCGATGCATGCCACGCGGACAATTGAATTCGGTTCTCCATTTCCTGCGCCAGCTTAGCGATAACAGCCCAGACGATTGCGAATTATTGAGGCGATTCGCCCGACATCGCGATGAAGAAGCATTCGCTGGCCTCGTTCGTCGGCATGGTCCCTTGGTTCTCGGCGTCTGCCGGCGGATGCTCGAACACGAACAGGACGCAGAGGATGTCTTTCAAGCGACATTTTTGGTGTTGGCCCGCCGAGCAGCTTCCATTCGCAAACGCGAGGCCGTTGGCAGTTGGCTGTACGGCGTGGCCAGACGATTAGCGTTGCAGGCCCGTGCCGATGCTGCTCGGCGTGAGGCGCGCGAAAGGCAGGTCGCAGGCGTGCCCTGGAGAGAATCAGTTCCTGAGATTGTCTGGCGTGACCTACGGCCTTTACTGGACGAAGAGGTGGCCGCTCTTCCCGATCCTTACCGTAGCGCTTTCATCCTTTGCCATCTGCAAGGCATGACCAACGAGCAGGCTTCGCGGGAACTTGGCTGCCCGCTGGGCACTGTGTTGTCCCGGCTGGCACGCGCGCGAAATATCTTGCGGGACCGCCTGACACAGCGAGGTGTGACGCTGTCAACTGGGGTACTGACCGCTGCGCTGGCGGAAAATGCGGTCAGTGCCGCTGTGCCTGCAGCGTATATCGAACAAACCATGAAGGCCGCCGTACTGTTCGCGGCCCATAAAGGCGTGGTAACTGGATTTGTTTCAGCCCATGCCGTTACCCATGCCGTTACCTTGGCGGAAGGAGTTCTGCGGACCATGTATTTAACATCGCTTCGATTCGCTGCCGGTATTGTGCTGGCGGCAGGGATTATTAGCACGGCGGTCTACAGCCAACAGGGACCTCCTAAAGACTTGCCTGATGTAGCGACGAACAAGCCTTCAGGACCTGACAAGCCGGAAAGACCAGCGCTTGTCGTGCAGCCGGACAAGGGTATTTCAGGGACTCGGTTCGACAAAAACGACGATTCAGTTCCATCGCCGAGACCGGGGAATCCGTTTGATCAGCCGAACCCCTCTGCTCAGAAAGCGGCAGATCCGCTGGGTTCAGTGTCTGACAGACCCTTCACCGATCCGGCTAAAGAGAGGCTGCGCCTGGCGAATAAGCTACTGCAAGAGGAGATCGAGGACGAGAAGGATAGGCTGGAGGCGCTACAGAAGAAACTGCAGCGTCTCAAGAATAGCGGGCTTTCCGTGCCCCAGGGTGACCCCGAGTTGGCTAAGCTGCGCCAGCAGAACCGCTTATTGCAGCAACAGTTGAAAGGTCTGCAGGAAGAAGTACGCGCTGTCGAGGAAGAAGTGGGGCCGTTCAAACAGGCGCTTCTCAAGGGGGCCGGGCATGATCTGCCAAAACCAGGATCGGACGCCGAGTTTCCACGAAATAACTTCAATAATGGAAGTAAGACTCCCTAGCCGTGTCAATGCAAAGTACTGCTGCCGGAGGTCCGGCTGCACCGCAATGGCGCGACTGAAGTCCTCCAACGCTCCGACCAGCACGCCCGCCTCAGTCCGGCCTCGACAGCGGATTGCAAATCCGCCATCCCCGGTTCGAATCCGGGAGGGGCCTCTCCCCTCGTTCTCGATGCATTCCGGTGCAACCTCGTGCAGATTAGTGCGGATCGTCTTACCCCCTTGCGGAGTTACGACGTCGGGCGTTTGCGGTTCTTCCGCGCTCTCGGTGCAATCTGGTGCAACCCGTAGCAAAGATGATGCAGGCAGAACGGCACCATTTTCGGCACCTCTCGGCACCACTGTGGGCACCTCGGAACCGCTGGAGTTCTCTGTTCCTGTCGTTCGCAACGCCTTGGCTAATCGCTCTGCGCCCGTAATCAAGTTTTCCGAGAACTCGTGTGAGGATGACCTGCTCAGGCTTGCTTG
>DASZFN010000193.1:0-15478 GCA_035939715.1 Gemmataceae bacterium
GGGTTGATTCCCTTCTCCTTGGGATCAAGGCGCGCATAACGGAAGAGCAGCTTGTCCTTGCGGCCAAGCCCCGCCGTCAGATTTTTTGCGCTGCTCCCGTCCGGCCCGATTTGCCAGACGTCGTAGCGATCGTAGAGAAGCACGTATTTATCATCGTCGGTCCAACCAGCGAGGCCGTAGGGCGGCGCCGCTCCGGGCATGTCGTGCTGCTCGTTCCAGAAAGGCACGCCGAGCTTGCTGGTGAGGTTGGTAATCCTGGCGCTGGGAACGTGCACCGAGAACCAATGTTTGCCGTGATAAAAGAGTCCGTAATTTCCTTTCGGCGACCACGTCACGCCGGACGCTTGCTTTTTGAGAAACGGCTTGCGGCTGCCCGTGCTGGTGTCCACGAGAGAATAATCCGCGTAAGCCGTGTCGTATTCCACCATCGCCCGATAGGGTCGATCATTGCTGCCGAGTGCCCAGCGGCCGTCGCTGCTCGGAGCAACGTCGGGCATGGATTCATCTGCAAGTTGCGCCAGTTTTTTCTCTTTAAGATGGAAGACCGCGCGGTAGGAACGGTTCTTCTCCTGCTCGGCACGGACTTTCTGCATGGGCTGGACGTAGTCGTCTTTCCAGTGCCAGAGATCGAGCGTCACCTTGTCCTCTGCCGGCGGCTCCTTGCTTTCATCCTTTTCCGGCTCCGGAGGCGGCGCCGTGCCGAAAAAGAGCCGCGCGCCATCGAGGGAAAATGACGGCGCGGCCTTGTCGCTAATTATCCAGCCGGTGTGAAAATGCGGCGTGGCTACCGAAACCAGCTCGCTCGCAAGCATGGCCGGCGGCTTGGGCGCGCGTTCCACCGGAGGCGGTTTTGAGCCGGCGCTTGCCAGCAAGGTTTGTTTAGGCTTCGCCTTCTCCTCTACGCTCAGCGCCGGAGCAACCGGCTTGCGCGTCCAATGGTACAGTTTGAATTTCGGCTGCTTGGCGGCGGCATCGTCGCGGTCGCTCAGGAAGGCCAGTTGTGTCTGCTTTTCATCCCAGGCTATCCTTTTGTATTGCCCGCGGCCCGCGAGCAGGGCCACCGCCGACGCCGAAGACTGCGGTTCGACGGCAAAGAGGCCGTTCTTCTCTTCTTTCTTCGCAGAGACAACGTAGAGGAGCGTCCGGTCGTCTTTGCTCAAGCTGTATTCGAGAACGTCTTCAAACGTGCGTTCCGACTTGTCACGCACTTTCCGCAAGACGAGCTCTGTGCCGTACTCCTTCTTTTTCTTATCCGCCGCAGCCGCAGGCTTGGCAGGGGACGACTTTTTTTCATCCTTCTTGGCGGCTGGTTCCGGCCCGGGCTTTGGCTCGTGGAGGTAAGCAATGGAGCCGACGCCTTCTTCCGGCACCTGAAAGCTCTTTATCCGCTCGATACGCGTAACGCTGCCCGTGCTCAGGTCCATGATTCCCAGGGCATTCTTGGGCATGTCCTCCGGTTTCTTTTTTGCTTTCCTGGCCTTGTCCATCTCCGCCTTTGCGGGTGCGATGCGAAAGACCAGGGTTTGACTGTCGGCCGTAAACTGGTGATCCGCAGTAGGCGTGGCGAGCGGACCTGCCGCTCGGCGAGCCGCGGCAAGCTGTGCCGGTCCGGAAGGAGTCGCCTGGCTGCCGCGGGGGGAACGCCATTCCTTGCCGGTAACCAGATTACGGACGACCATTTCGCCGTCCCCTTCCTCGGGCACGAGAGCGTAGGCGAGGAACTTGCCATCTTGGGAAAGCTCTACTCCCTGAATGGATTTCCACGAATCATAATCGGCGTGTGTAATGGGTCGTTTCCCCGGCTGTTGGGGAGAAACCTGACCGCAATAGAACAGACAGACAACAAGAACGCCGAAAGCAATTACTCGATTTCGTGGATGCGAGTCCTCGCGGACAATCATTGAATCACCTCTGGCTGGACCGGCGGATCGGGGCTGCCGGCGTGGCATGGGAAGGAGAAGGCGCCAACGCTTCGATTCTAGCTGCTGGCACGGCAGGCACAAGGATTTTCATACCGCTGACCACTCGTCACTCATCACTCGTCACTCACTCTTCACTCACCACTCACCGGCCACTTCCTAAAATATCCTTACGATCCTTCACCCCACGGAGTACGCTATGGCGACCATGACGCAATCGCTCGACGATCTGGCCATCAACACGATCCGCATTCTGTCCATCGACGCCGTGCAAAAGGCCAATTCCGGCCACCCCGGCCTGCCGATGGGCGCGGCGACGATGGCTTACGTGCTCTGGACGCGCCATCTGCGATACAATCCCCGCAACCCGCTCTGGTACGACCGCGACCGCTTCGTCCTATCCGCGGGGCACGGCAGCATGCTGCTTTACAGTTTGCTTTTTCTCACCGGCTATGACTTGCCCCTGGAGGAAATCAAACGCTTTCGGCAATGGCACAGCAAGACGCCAGGCCACCCCGAATGCGGCGAAACGCCCGGTGTCGAGGTCTCTACCGGCCCCCTCGGACAGGGGGTCGGCAACAGCGTCGGCCTGGCCATCGCCGAGCGCTGGCTGGCAGCGACATTCAATCACCCCAAACATGATATTGTCGATCATTACACCTACGTCCTTGCCAGCGACGGGGACATGATGGAAGGCATCTCCTCCGAAGCAGGATCGATGGCCGGTCACCTTCGGCTCGGCCGGCTGATCGTGCTCTATGATGCGAATCTGATCACGCTATCCGCCACGACGAACGTGACTTTTGACGAGGACGTCGGCGCCCGCTTCGCCGCCTTCGGCTGGCATATCCAGCATATTGACGGCATGGACATGAACGCTGTGGACAAGGCGCTCAACGCGGCCAAGGCGGAACAGAATCGGCCTTCGCTCATCGTGGCGCGCACGCACATCGGTTACGGCAGCCCCAACAAGCATGATACGTTCCAGGCACACGGCGAACCGCTCGGTGAGGAGGAGGTACGCTTGACCAAGCGAAACCTCGGCTGGCCGGAAGATAAGTCCTTTTACATTCCCGATGAGGCCCTGCGGCACTTCCGCAAAGCCGTGGACCGCGGCGCGGATCTGGAGCGCACCTGGCAAGAGCGCATGAACGCTTATCGCTCCGCTTTTCCTGAAGAGGCCAGGGTTTTCGAGCGTTGCCAGAAAGGCGGGCTGCCGGAAGGCTGGCAGGCCAAATTGCCCGTGTTTACTCCGAAAGACGGCGACATGGCCACGCGCGACGCCGGCGGCAAAGCGATCAATGCCCTGGCGGATGTCATCCCCAACCTGATCGGCGGCTCGGCCGATCTCGATCCATCCACGCGCACCATGCTCAAGGGCAAAGGAGATTTTGAAAGCCCCCTTACGCCGCAGAAAGGTGACGGGCCGCCGACCCAGGGAGTCTCGGGGGGCGTGTGGGGCTACGCGGGACGGAATATTCACTTTGGTATTCGCGAGCACGTCATGACTGCCAGCCTTACGGGGATGGCGCGGCACGGCGGCGTGTTGCCTTATGGCGCCACCTTCTTGACCTTTTCGGATTACATGCGGCCCGCGGTTCGGCTGGCCGCTCTGAGCAAGGCGCGCGCGATCTACGTCTGGACCCACGACAGTATCGCCCTTGGCGAAGACGGCCCCACGCATCAACCGGTGGAGCACCTCCCCAGCCTGCGGGCCATCCCGAACTTGATCGTACTGCGGCCGGCCGATGCCACGGAAACCACCGAGGCATGGAAAATCGCCATGCAGCACACCCAGGGGCCGGTGGGCTTGGTGCTCACCCGCCAAAAGCTGCCGGTGCTCGACCGTAGCAAGCTGGCCCCGGCTGCCAATGTGGCCAAGGGCGCTTACATACTTAGCGAGGCCGACGGTTCGTCCCCTCAGCTGATTCTCCTTGCCACCGGTTCGGAAGTCTCGCTGGCACTGGAAGCACAGCAGCGCCTGTTGAAAGAAGGCAGCCGCAGCCGCGTGGTTTCGATGCCTTCCTGGGAATTATTCGAGGCGCAGCCGCAGAGCTATCGTGACTCCGTGTTGCCGCCCCAGGTGCGGGCGCGGGTGAGTATTGAGGCCGCATCACCCTTTGGTTGGGAGCGTTATATCGGCGCCGACGGAGCGGCTATCGGCGTCACGCATTTCGGCGCTTCGGCGCCAGGCGGCGAGGTGATGAAGAATTACGGTTTCACCGCAGATCACGTCGTGGAAACCGCCAGGCAAGTATTGTCGCGTCTGAAGCAGCGTTAGTTCCGTTTCAGCCGCGGAGCGGCGACCGTAGATAGCCAGGGGCGTAAGCCCCTGGTGGACAGAAACCGTCTACCTCGGAGCCCCGGCAGGGGCGACAGTGTCCTCCAAGCCGTGGTGGTTGGACTTTTCAGCGTATGTAGATTGGATTTGACAGAATCCACACCATATTCTCACCGGCGACCTTGAGCCAGGCTTCGACGCGATAGATGCCTGCTTCGGCAACCGCGGCCTCAAAGGTTCGGCCGGTCGATTCGGCACTAACCTTGCTGTTGTGGATTAGCTTCCATTGCACGGGAAGTGGCGCCTTCGCGTGCAGTGTCAGCGCCTTGTCCCTAGAAACGCGGCTTCCCATTTCAAAGCGCCGCGAACCGAGCAGACCGGCGAAGTCAAACCCGGTCGAATCGGCGAGCCAATCGAAGGCGACGAACGCCCGGCCTGCTTCGAGGGCTTCCCACACGGCTTTTTGGCTCAGCTCATTGAGCAACAGGTGCGTGCCGACGTGGCGCAGGCTGTTCTCATAGGGATCGAGCCGAATCTGAAAAAGAATATCTCCGACCTGCTTGTCCTTGCGCAGCGGTTGCAGGACCGGCAGCGCTTTCACGTCTAGATCGAAGAGCTTTTTGCCGAGCGCATCCTCGAAGCCGGCTTTTTCTCCCTGGGCGAGCTGGATCACCAGGCCGACGTTTTGATGGGCATCGTTGGCGGCCACGCCGGTGTGCGGCGCTTTCTCGCAAAGCTGGTCCCAGCGGCGCAAATAGCCGGCCGGGTATTTTTGCAGCGCCGAGAAGGATTCCTGCGGGTATTTCTGAAAGCAATCCACGACCCGAAAGAGCCAAAGCGGGTTCCGTAAGGCCGCGATCAGGTTCTTTTCTTCCTTGAAGTCGGCATGCGTGTTGTAGATCTCCGTGCCGGTGAGGCCGCGGATCTCCCAGTTCATGCGCTCTTCGAGATGGGACAGGAACATGAGCCCGCCACGGCTGCGCACCAGGTCGCAAAACTCCTGCGGCGTGCCCGTCTCCAGGCCGCGCAGGCTCTGCGTCGGGTACACGAGGAAGCCGTTCGTCTCCGCGCCGGGTATGAGCAGCACGCCATTCTTCGTTCCGTGGTGGCCGTCCTTGAAATAGTCGTAGCGCTCCGACGGATGCTCCGTAAATAGAAGCACCTGAGTTCCGCTCGCCCTGGCGGCCTTGACGATGTCGTCAATAGTGCCGCGGCTGTCATGCGAGAGCAGGGAGTGCACGTGCAAGTTGGCCCGGTATTCCTTGTACGGCCCGGACCGAGGCAGCTTCTGCCAGTCCAGGCGAAACGCCTGGATTGCCTTGTGGACCGCTTCGAGTTTGTCCAGCTTCAGTTTCGCCAGCGCATCCGACCGAGCCGGACTGGCGTAGACCAGTCCGGCGGCGAGCGTTGTCAGGATCAATCCGCTGATCTTCAGCCGCATCTTGATTCTTCCCCACGGTTGCAACGTGTGGTAGTCTCATGTCCGTATCAAGAGAACTGTATCAGGGAAACGTGGACGATGTCACTGAGAAACCCACGCCGCGTGCGCATCCGCCACACCAACCCGAAGCGCGAGCAAGGACCTCGCTGGCGCTTCGGGTTGGTGTGAAAGATGAGCGGAAGGACAAGGACCAGGATGGAGTGCCGTCCAGGTGAGCGACTGCCAAAATGACTTTGCCAGTTTGCCAACGAGTTTGCCACGGTTGGCAAACTCAATTATTCACTAACCCAAGCCGGCGCTGAGACTTAAGTCAAGAAGAAAAATGAGTTTGCCAGTTTGCCAGGCAAGCAGGCCGCAGGTGCGGCCATACAACAGCAAGGAACATCAATTGATTGCCCAGCTTACCAATCATCTTGGCTATCTTGATGTTCCTTGGGAGCTTTTTGGGGCGGGGGGCCTGATCGGCGTTGCATCGGCACGCCAACGGAGAAGAGCCATCTCAACCCCCTTGCTGGCGCTGCGGGCCGAGATCTGCGGACATTGCTTGCTTGGAATGACGACGGTTGCGCTTATGCTTTGGGTTCACCCCGCATTTGCCGCCGAAGTGCACAGTCCGCTGACGCCAGAGCAAGCGTTGAAGGAATTCCATGTCACGCGCGGCCTGCGCGTCGAGTTAGTCGCCTCCGAGCCGGACATCCAGAGCCCAGTGGACATGGCGTTCGACGAGGACGGCCGGCTTTGGGTGGTGGAAATGCGCGACTATCCGAATGGGCCAGCCAAAGGCAAACCGCCCGAAGGCCGAGTCGTCATTCTCGAAGATAAGGAAGGCAAAGGACGATACACCTTGACTGCGGTGTTCGCCGAGGGGCTTTTGTTCGGCAATGGTATTCTGCCCTGGCGTGGCGGCGTGATCGTAACCTGTGCGCCCCATATCCTCTATCGCTCGGACGCGAAGCATAGGAGAAAGGCGGATCGGCGTGAGGTTCTATTCGAAGGCTTCGCCGCGCAGAATCCACAGTTGCGCGTAAGCCATCCGGTTCTGGGCATGGACAACTGGATCTACGTAGCCAACGGACTGCGCGGCGGCGCAGTCAAGCGCAGCGGCCGGGCGGACCGGCCGATCAATATCAGCGGCATGGATTTCCGCTTCGATCTCATCCACGATCGGTCCGAGGCAATTTCCGGGATGGGCCAATACGGCAATACCTTCGATGACTGGGGCCATCGCTTCGTCTGCACCAATCGCAATCACCTCATCCCGATCGTGATGCCCAATCATTACATCGTGCGCAACCCGTTCCTGGCTGTCCCCGAGCCGGTGCGGGACAATCAAAACCCCGGCGGCGCCGCCCGCGTGTTCCCGCTCAGCAAAAACTTCACGACGGCTTCCTATCACTCCGGCACCTTCACGGCATCATGCGGCGTGACGGTCTATCGGGGCGATCTCCTGCCGGCCGAATATCGTGGCTGCGCGTTCACCTGTGAGCCAACCGGAAATCTGGTCCACCAGGAGCGGTTACTTCCCGATGGCGCTGGCTTTCGCGGCCAACCGGCTCACCCAGGTGTGGAGTTCCTGGCAACTCGTGACGATTGGTTTCGGCCCGTCAACCTGGCGCACGGACCGGACGGCGCTCTTTATGTGGTAGACATGTACCGTGCCGTCATCGAACATCCCGACTTCATGCCGCCCGAAGTCAAGCACCGGCCCGACTTGCTGGATGGTAAAACCAAGGGCCGGATCTGGCGGATTGTTCCCGAGCATTTCTGCGAGCGGCCGCCGCGGCCTCAGCTTAGCAAGGCATCCACGGAGGAATTGGTTAAACTACTCGCGCACCCCAACACCTGGTGGCGAACGACCGCGCAACGGCTGCTGCTCGAGCGACAGGATGCGAGCGCCATCCCCTTTTTGCGGAACCTAATCCTGACCACCGACCAGCCGCTGGCCCGCGTGCACGCCGCGTGGTTGCTGGAAACCCAGGGCACGCTCGACGCCAAACTGGTGTTGCACTTGCTGAACGATCCGCAGCCGCGCGTGCGCGAACAGGCGCTGCAATTGAGCGAGAAGTGGCTGGCCGAGGATCCTACTTTACAAGACCGCCTGCTAGCGCTGGCAAGCGACCCCGACGCGCGCTTGCGCTTTCAGGTGGCGCTGACACTGGGCCAATGGGACGACGACCGTATTCTTGCTCCACTCGCGCACATCGCCCTGGCCGGCGCGGAGGATCACTGGACACGCATGGCCGTGGAGAGTTCCGTGGCGCATCGCGCCGGTACACTGATCGTGACGCTCTGCCGGATGAAAGCCGGTTTGCTCGCGCAGCTTACGCCCGGGCGTCTGACGCTGCTTCAGGAACTGGCTGCGCTCGTCGGCGGCCGGCGTGACGCTGCGGAAGTCGGCGAAACGCTTGCTGCGTTGGCGGCAATTTCCGGCCATGACAAGATCCGCTGGCAAATGGCCGGCATCAACGGCCTGGCCGACGGCATGGGACGGCGCGGCACCCAGCTTGCCGCCTTTCTGCAGTCGTTGCCCGAGGCTGACAGGAGCACGGCCGAGCAGGCCAATGTTCTCATGCTCCAGGCCGCCCGCATGGCCGGCGACCGGCAGCATGACCTGATCGAGCGGATTCCCGCTATTGCCCTTCTGGCGCATGCGTCCTGGTCAACGGGCGGCAGCGTGCTTCTCCATGTGGTCCACCACGATCGGGATCAGCAAGACGCGCGGCTGGCGGCCGTGCGTGCCCTGGCCGCGCATGCGCGTCCCGAGGTAGCGCCCGCCCTGATGAAGCCCTGGCCGAGCTACTCCCCTGCCCTGCGCCGCGAAGTGACCGAAGCCATGTTCCGCCAGCCCGAGCGCATGCTTGCCTTTCTCGATGAGGTGCAAGCCGGCCGGGTCAAGCCGCGCGACATCGACCCGCAGCGCGTCCGGCAGCTCGTCAACCACAGCCGGCCGGAAATCCGCACGCGCGCCGCCAGGCTTCTCAAGGACGCGCTCCCGGCCGACCGCAAACAAGTGCTGGCGCGCTACCGGGCGGCCCTCGACTTTTCCGGCGACGTCGAGCGCGGCCGGGTTGTTTTTCAAAAGAATTGCGCCACCTGCCACCGTGTTGCCGGCAGCGGCGTCCAGGTCGGCCCCGATATCAGCGACACGCTCGGCAAAACACCCGCCGCCGTGCTCAACGACATCCTCGACCCGAACGCCGCCATAGACAGCAACTACGTCAACTACACCGTCACGACCAAGAGCGGCAAGATCTTTACGGGCATCATCGCCAACGAAACCGGCTCCAGCCTGACCCTCAGGCGCGCGGAAAACCAGACCGACGTGATCCTGCGCCAGGACATCGAAGAGATTCAGTCAACCGGCGTATCCCTTATGCCGGAGGGCGTGGAGAAATCCATCAGCGTTCAGGAGATGGCCGACCTGCTGAAGTTTCTGAAGAACTGGCGCTATGTCAAGTTCGGCGTGCCCGTGGCCAAACCAAGCCGTTAGCCAAGAAAGACACTTTTCAAAGCTCGTCTTTCTCAAGGGAAGATAGGAGCGCCACAATTGGCACACGGTCGTTTTGGAACGGAGCATCCCAAGGCAGAGTACAATGAGAATATGACAGCCACGAAAGCCGCTGGCCTGAAATCTCGGCCGTTGCCTTGGTATCGCGGGGCGAGCGTTCCCATGCGCGTCATCCGCCATTTTGTGCGGCAGGTGGCCGAGGGCTTCGAGCCGGACAAGATCATTTTGTTCGGCTCGCGCGCTTACGGGAAGCCACATGCGGATAGCGATGTGGATATCCTCGTGGTAATGCCGGCGCGCAGCGAACTGTATCAGGCCGCGCGTATCAGCATCGCGATCAATCCTCCCTTTCCACTGGACATCATTGTGCGAACGCCGAAGAAGCTGCAATGGCGCTTGCGGGAGGGGGACTCGTTCCTGCGCGAAATCATGACCAAGGGCAAAGTGCTCTATGAAAAAGTTGACGCGCGAGTGGGTGCGAAAGGCCGAGGCCGATTACCGGCTGGCACTGAAGATCGCGAGAGGAAGGGAGCCGTTTCATGACCAACAGTGCTTCCATTGCCAGCAAGCCGCAGAGAAGTATTTGAAGGCCCTGCTGGAGGAACTTGGTCAGCCGATTCAGCGCACGCACCAACTGATCGATGTCCTGCGTGACTTGCTTCCGTATCACCGTTCCCTGCGAGTCCACCGAGGAAATACTCGCCCGCCAGGTGGGAATAAGTGGACGCCCGTTTGCCTTGGTTAGTCTCGGGCCACTGATCCAGAGTACGCATGGCGCCTCCAAAGAATGTGGTTCACCGCGGGACGCGCGCTGGAAGAATCATTACGCAACAATTCTAATCGTCGTACGGCTCATCAGGGGACATGCCGTCTCCCGCTGAGTCGCCACCAAAGTCTGCAAAGTATTGATCGCTCGCGGCCTGGTTGGGCGTGCCCTCGGCGGCCAAGGCAAGTTCCAGCCAGCAATGCTCGCCGATAAAGCCGGGATTCATGGACTCGAGGCCATATCGATCTTGCTGCACGTCGCTATCGTTGTCTTGATCTGTATCGACTTCAGGCGTGGGCGTTGGCTTACGCGAGCTGGAAGTCCCCCGCGCAGTCCCATCGAGATTGGGGACGGGGGCCACGGTGGAAGAGTCGTCACCGAAGTCCAGCCAGAAGTCGTCCCACGCCGCACGATCTTCCGATTCGCCGTCGCCGGAATCATATGGGAAACCGATGAACAATTCCGCAACGGCTGTCCTGGGGACGGAAGAACTGGCTACAACTTGCAGGTTCGCCGGCGTGAAGAACGAGGTCTCTCCGATAGTTGGAACCGCTGTCACCGGTTGTTGCTGCATGGCCGACTGTGCGAGCTGAACCAGAAGTTCGGCGGGCAGACTTGCGCTGGACGGGAGCCCGGTCTGCCTGACCGGTATTTGCTCGGCAGGCGCAGCGTTCTTGGCCGGCGTATGTGTTGTCTGGAAGCCCGTCGCGGTCAGCGGGTCCACGCCCACGGGCGCGTCGGGGATATTGAGATCCGCTTTGCCGACTGCTCGGTGGGCCACGCCGGTCGGCAAGGTCTCATACATGGGTGAGTTCGGATCGGTAACGCCGCCCAGGCCCAGGGCGTGGCCGAACTCGTGGGTGACGGTGGTCGAGAAGTCGTACTGGGCCGTGCCGATCTGAGTGGGATCGGCGCCCGTGTACCAGTTCCAGCCCTGAATGATGGTGATGACCGAGTTGGCTGGGTCGAAGCAGCCGAGCACGCCCTGGGCCATGCCGCCGCAGGGGCTGGTCGTGGCGGCGTCCAGGACCAGGTTGGCCTGGGTCGGATCGTTCACCTCGGCGATGACCACGTTGTAGGGCGCCAGCAGGGCGTCCCAGGTGTTGATCACGTCCTGAATGCGCGCCAACTGGTCCGCGCTGAAGGAGCTGTTGGGATCGATGTACACGTTCAGGTTGCCGGCCAGCAAGGTGTCGGCAATGGTGGCGATATCGCCGCCGTCGCTGCCCTGGGCCATCTGCGTGAGTGCGACACTGCCGCTCAGGTTCAGCGTGCCGACGACCAGCGAGGCCTTGGTCTGGGAGCTGCCGCTCAACGTAAGCAAGGCATAGGGGGCGTAGACAACCCCCCTCATGCCGGCCATGGCGCTGTTGCCGATGGACAGGGCGCGGGTGTTGTTGCGGGCCTGGTAGATGACCACGCCGGCATAGGTGCCGCTCGTGGGCGCGGTCAGGTTGAACGTGCCCGCCCCGCTCAGCGTGATGCCGCCGAAGGTTGCCCCGCTCGTACCCGAATTCGGATAGTTGCTGCCGGCGTTGAAGATAAGCACGCCGTTGCCGCTGACGCTGCCGCCGTTGCTGACCGTGAAGCCGCCGCCTTCGATCACGTAGATGCCGGGATTCATGGTCAGCACGGCCATGCCGGACACACTGATCTGGCTGTAGGTTCCCGGGTTGACGGTGAGCTTGTTGCTGTTGGTCAGGTTCACCGCCCCCAGGGACGGGCTGGCGGCGGGTCCAGGCAAACCGGCGAGCGGATCGGCGACCGCGGCTGCTGCGGTGTGGGGCGCGGGGCTCAAGGTTGCTGTGCTGGATAGGCTTACTCCTCCCACGACGTTGATTTGCGAAGCCGTGATGCTGGCACTGCCCGTGGCCAGAATCGCCGAGGACGATTTGGAATCGACATCCACGGGGCCGAGGACCTTGATGCTGGAGGTGCCGGAAATGGTGAGGGCGCCGCTGGCGGTCGAGTTCAACACGTAAACGGAGTCGCCGACCGTAACGACGAAATTCGTGGTCGCCGTGATGCTGCTGTTATCCGATTGGGTGACGGTCAATGAGACCAGGTAAACGCCCGGCACCGTGTAGGTATGGTTGCCTGTCACCGTGCCCAGGCCATTGCTTTCCGCCACCAGGCCGGCCGAGGTGCCGTCCCCCCAGTTGAAAACGGCCGTGTGTCTCTTGTTGGTTGGGAAGAAGGTGAGCGTGTCGGACAAGGTAATGGATTGGTTCGGGAGGGTGACGGAAGGCCCCGTGATAGTCCCGAGGGTAAGCGCAGGAGCGTGCATCCCCGACGGGAACTGGACAACATCATTGCCGGAGCTGCTGATGATGGTGTCGATGCCACTACCGGCCATGATCGTATCGCCGCTGCCCAGGCTGGTGGTCGAGGCCGTCGGCACGGTGAAACTGTACATGAACAAGTCGTAGTTGCCGACGTTGAAATCGACGATGCCGTCGGGCGTGTACGAGTCGACCTCGACGTAATAAGTGCTGCTGGTGCCGAGTGTTCCCGGCAACTTGTAATCCGCGATCCAGGAATCCTTGGTCTCGAACTCGTCGTCACTGTACGTGAGCAGGTTGCCGTTACTGTTAAAGAGATACACGACGGTGTCAATCGGCTTGGTGCTTCGCGTCAAGGCGCTGGAGATGGCCTGGATGTTGACGATGTCGCCCGCGTTGCCGGTGAACGAGTAGTAGTCGTCGGTGGCGCGGTGCTGCGGATCGCTCGGGTTCGGCGCCAGGGCGCCGACCACGTCAATGGCCCGGACGGCAAGGGTCTTGCCGTAATCCCGATCATTCGGGTTCGTGATGGTGTTCGGCACGGCCAGGCCGGGCAAGACGCCCAATGCCTGCGCCGTGGCCTGGGAGTTGTGGGCCACCGATGAGGAATTGATGGTCATGCCAGTATCCACGAAGGCCAGCCTGATGTCCTCGCGCTCGCCGAAGAAGGTGCCCGAGGCCGACTGCGTCAAGGTCACGCCCGTGGAATCGGGAGAAGACATGATATGTTCGGTTGTTTCGGGCGCATTCGTGGCCGGAAGGGGAAGCGTTGGTTGAGGATAGAGGTTTGCGGGATTGATGCCGGCATACATGCCGGTGCCGATGGGACCGAAGGCATCGCCATGGCGCAGGCCGGCCGACAGGTGCCCCAGCTCGTGGGCGGCAATCTCTGCCGACAGCGTGACATAGGTATCGACGGCCTGGCTGTTGCCACCCGGCAAGGTGGGGCTGACTTCATTGCCGCCGGTGCCGATGAACGGGTTGACGTCAATCGACGCCGTGCCGCCCAGAATCAGGTGGCGCCAGTCCAGGTTATCCGACTTGCCGCCGGCGGGAGGTTTATTGAAGAAGAGAGTCATGTACTGGCTGCCGGTGGGCTGGGCAAGCTGCTGCGCCTGCACCGGGTCTAACGTGAACGTATAGTTGAAGGCGGCATAGGCGCTCTGCAAGGTGCCCAGGATCGCGCTGCGCTCGGCGGCCGCATAAACATGATCGCCCCGCTGCGTCTGGGTCTGTGAATCGAAATCGAGGAACACGACCTGAATGATATTGCTCTCGATCAGGTCATTGCCGTTGCCGCTGGTGATGCTGTCCTCGCCGCCGCCGCCAATGAGGGTGAGATTATTGTTGTTGCCGGTGATCTTGTCGGGGTAAGGCGTTCCAATGACGCCGATTACGGAGTTGGGGTTGATCAAGGTCAGCGTCGCGGGATCCTGCATGATGGTCTGGGAGGTCTTGTTCAAATCAAGCGTGAGCGGCTCGGATGCGGCCTGATAGTTGAAGGTATCCTTGCTGGCGCCGGCGTTGACGGTGTCGTTGCCCACCTTGGCTCCGAAGAAATAGGCATCGTTGCCGCCGCCGCCCACCAGGCTGTCATTGCCGGCGCCGGGGTAGACGCTGTCGTTGCGGGCGTTGCCGGTGATGGTATCGTTGCCGGCCGGGCTGCCGATGACCGCGGCGATGGTCTGTGGGGAGTTCAAGGTCAGATTCAGTGCCGTCCGGGCGGGCGGGCTGGCGAAGGCGGTTTGCTGGGCAGCAGAGGCAATGTTGATATTGATCGGGCCGCTTGTTTTCGAGAAATCGAGGGCATGGCTGGGCAATACGGCCGGCAGCGGCGTGGGCTGGTTGACCACGTCGTTGCCGAAGCTGTTGCCGGCAAACTGGAAGGTATCGTTGCCGGTTCCGCCCACCAGCGACACATTGCCGGCGCCGGCGACCAGCGTCGTGTTACCCGAGCCGGCGGTCAAGGTATCGTTGCCGCCGCCGCCCACGATGGAGTCGTTCGCGGAGTTGCCGCTGATGTTGTCGGCGAACGGCGTACCGATCACGCCCTGGAAGAGCCCGACCAGCGACAGCGTGATGTAGGAGGTCACCGTCTGCGGCGTCAGGGTCTGTGATGAGCCGGTCGAGGTGATGCTCAAGTTCAGCGTAATGGCATTGGCGACCCCGGGGAAGGCGATGGTGTTGATGCCGTTCGTCTGGCCGTCGATCAGGCCGAGATCCGCGCCGAAGGTATTCAGGTCGTTGAGCACGACATTGATCGGATTGCCGGCGGTGGCAAAGACGTTGTAGAGGTTATTGCCGTCCTCGCCGAACTGGCCCACGCTGGAGCCACTGGACGAGCTCAGCGTGTCGTCGCCGCTGCCGCCGAACAGGGAGACGCTGGTGCCGCCGCTGGTCGAGAGAGAATCGCTGCCGGCGCCGGAGAAGAGCGTGACGCTGGTGCCGCCGGTGGCGCTAAGACTGTCACTCCCCGAACCGCCGAAGAGGGAAATAGTAGTTCCCCCGGTCGAGGTGAGCGTGTCGCCGGTGCCAGAGCCGCCGAACAGCGTGACGCTGGTGCCGCCGCTGGCGGACAGGGAATCGTTGTTGCCGGCGCCGCCGAAGAGCGTGATGCTGAGGCCGTTGGTCGAAGAAAGCGTGTCGTTGTTCGAACCGCCCCCGAACAGGGTGATGGTGCTGCCGCCGCTGGAAACCAGCGAGGCGCTGCCGGAGCCGCCGTAAAGGGTAATGCTGGTGCCGCCGCTGGAGGACAGCGAATCGTTATTGCCTGCGCCGCCGAAGAGTGTGATGCTGGTGCCGCCGGTGGCCGACAGCGTGTCATTATTGGAGCCGCCGAAGAGCGTGATGCTCGTGCCGTTGCTGGAAGTCACCGTGGGATTGCCGGAGCCGCCGAACAGAGAGATGCTGGTGCCGCCGCTGGAGCTAAGCGAATCATTGCTCCCCAGGCCGCCGAAGAGGGTGATGCTGGAGCCATCGGTGGAGGAGAGAACGTCATGGCCTCCGGAGCCGCCATAGAGGGTAATGCTCGTGCCGCCGCTCGAGCTGAGCGAGTCATTGCCGCCGGAGCCGCCAAAGAGGGTAATGGTGGCGCCGCCGGTGGTGCTCAGGGTGTCGCCGGTGCCCTGGCCGCCGAAGAGCGTAACGCTGGTGCCGCCGCTGGAGGAGAGCGAATCCTGGTTGCCGGTGCCGCCAAAGAGGGTAACACTGGTGCCGCCCGTGGACGAGAGGCTGTCCTGATTGCCGGAACCGCCAAAGAGCGTGATGCTCGTGCCGCCGCT
>DASZFN010000194.1:0-1519 GCA_035939715.1 Gemmataceae bacterium
TGCCATGGTGGGTCTGGCGCTGTTGCTGAGGCTGTTCTATGGCCTGGGAGCCGCGGTGGGTTTGTGGCAGTCGGCCGAACCTGTCCACCTGGACATGCCCTACCTGGCGGCGGGACTTCGCCTGCGCAGCAGCCGTCGAGTGTCCTCCCCTGTCACGGTGGGCTCAGGCGTCGTCCTGCCTGCCGATTATCAGGAGTGGGACGCGGAGAAGCTGCGCATCGTCCTGGCCCACGAACGCTCCCACGTGCGCCATGGAGACTTTTATCTCCAGGCCATCGCGGGACTGTATGCGGCGCTGTTCTGGTTCAGTCCCCTGGGATGGTGGCTCAAGCGCAAACTGTCCGACCTGAGCGAGGCCATCAGCGATCGCGCGGGGCTGGAGGAAGCGGTGAGCCACGCCTCGTATGCACGGATATTGCTTGAATTCGCGGCCCTGCCGCGCAGAGCGCAGATCGGAGTTGCCATGGCACGCACCGGGCGTCTTTCCCAGCGCATTGAAAGGCTTCTGAATGAAAACAGCTTCCGGCAGGCATTTGCCGGCAACCGGCGGCGGTTCATCGCGGTTCTGGTGATCGTCTTCGGGGCGCTGTTTTCGGCTACGGCGCTGATTCGCGTCGAAGCGGCCCGGATTTTAACCCAGCCAGTCCTTGCCCAGGGTCCAGTTGCGGGGCAGTCGCATCCTGAGAACGCCACCGACGGGGGGCCGGAAATCGCGCCGGCCGCCGCTAAGGCGACGGTCGCCCCGGTGGTCACGCAGGCTCCCGCACCGGCAAACGCGGCTCCGACGGCGCCTGCAGGTCCGAAGCCGGCCGTTGCAGCCTCCGCTCCCGCGGCCCCGGAAGGAGACGCCGACCAGGACCCGCCGGACACGTCGACGAACACACAATGCACCCGCTCCTCCAGCTCGTATATCTATTCGCACAGTTCTAGTCATTCGCACGGCGAGCATGGGTATGGGTACTCGTACTCCTCCAACGGCGAGTCGTACGCCTTTGTCAGCGGCAACGAACGCCACGCGCACTTCTCGGGCGATTTGCACAGCGGCGAGATCGACAAGGCGCGGAGCATGGCGCACGGCGACTTTCTATGGTTCAGTCACAACGGCAAATCGTATGTTGTCGATGACCCGCAGACGATGGCCCAAATCCAGGCCATGTACAAGCCGATGGAGGAACTGGGCAGGCAGCAGGAAGAATTGGGAAAGCAGCAGGAGGTCCTTGGCCGGCAACAGGAAGAGCTGGGCAGGAAACAGGAACAGGCGAGCATTCCCACCCCCGATATCGCCAGGGAAATGGCCGAACTGAACGCCGCCGCCGCCAGCCTGCAGGCGAAGAAGAATGCGACTATTACGGTGGACGAACTGGCTGACCTGCAAAGCAAGATCGGCGAACTGCAGGGCAAGCTCGGTGATTTGCAGGGACAAGTGGGAGAGAAACAAGGACAACTGGGCCGGGAGCAAGGCCGGCTGGGGGCACAGCAGGGCAGACTTGGCGAGCGGCAGGGCTGGCTTGGCGCCGAG
>DASZFN010000195.1:0-23561 GCA_035939715.1 Gemmataceae bacterium
AAGAGACTGGTGGTGGCGGGGCCAGGACCGGGGCGGGTTGCACGATGACAGGTGCTGAAGCGGGCGGCACGCAGACTGGCGCAGGTGCCGTACAGGCCGGGCCGATATTTAGGCTCAGATACGGTCGAGGGAGATGGAGGAAACAAGGGCGACACGGCGGCGGGGCAAATCCAAAGGAGATGGTCACGCCCGCGTGCGCTGAGGCTAACGGCAGCAGGAGCACAATCAACGCAGCCAGGAACAGTTTTCGGATCATTGATGCCTCCTCACGAAGCAGCGACCTGTTTTTTCAAGGAACCGAATTAAGTCTAGGAGTGCAGCGCGGCAAGGGAATCGGAAGATCGGGCGGCAGGCGCTCAGGCATCAAAATGTCGCCTGCATTTCCGGCAAACCGGCTGCAAGCTTCGCCCACGTCCAGGACAATGCCCGACGACCAGGACCAAGATACTCGCTCTATCTTCTCGCACTTCGGCGTCGGGAATCGAGTTGCCTTGCGGCTGGAGGTTGTGGCTTAACGAAGGGAAGCTTGCCCGGGCTACGAGGCCTGGTCGCGCCGTAGCCGCCGATCTTGTCGTAAACACGAACATAATCGACGACCATCTCGGCTGGGAAGGTGGTAGTACGGTCCGGGCTGCCCACGAAATTTCCCCCCACGGCGACATTCATGACGAGGTAGAAAGGCTGGTCGAACGGTGCCGGCCAGGGATTAAGATCGGCTTCCTTGAGGGTCTTCGCGCCCTTCCCGCCCGCACGCTTCCGGCTGCTCCACCAAAAAGATTGGCTTGAGTAAGCGTGATCGTCCACGGACCAGCGGATCAGCCCCGGTTCCCACTCGAGCACATAGACATGGAAGTCCGCGATCGTCCCCTTGCCGGGCAACACATAATCCTTGCCTGCGAGTGTGTTCTCCGGCCAGCCCGAGCCGAAATGGAGCGTGCCGAGCACCTTGTTCGGCTCCTGGCCCCGGGCCTCCAGCACGTCAATCTCACCGGACGCCGCCCAGCCGCCGTACTTTTCGTCCTGGGGCAGCATCCACAGAGCCGGCCGGATGCCTCTGCCGGTCGGCAGCTTGGCGCGGAACTCGAAACGCCCATATTTCTTGTTGAATAGGGCGCCGCCGTCCTGCTTCCGGGTCTTCAGACTGGCGGACGTGTAGCCGCAACCCTGGAACGACTCCTTGACCACCCGGATATGAAGCATGCCATCCTTTATAAAGACGTTCGTTGGCGCCTGAGTGTAATACTGAAGCTCGCCGTTGCCCCAGCCGCCGATCCACTGATTCGCCTCCTTGTTGAAAAAGCCGTTCCCCAGGTCGAAGTCCCATTTCTTACGATCAATCGCCTTGGCACTAAACTCGTCGCTCCAAACCAGCTTCCATTCGGAAGCAAGCGGCTCGGCGGCCCGGCTGGGGGCACTTGGAATCAAATAGCAGGCCGCCGCAAGCGCGAATGTGGCCTGATAACAAGAGTGCGTGCCCATCCTAGTAATCTCCCGAGCGGCTCCGCGGTTATCTTACTGGCGGGGACGGACAGGAGAAAGCGAACAAGAAGAAAGGCTGGCTCACATCAATCAGCCAGCTCGTGGAAAATGCGCTCGAAGTGAGTTGCGCAGCGTTGAAAGATCTGCACGAGAGCCGGATCGAACTGCCCCGTCGCATCGAGCATTACCTGCATCGTGGAAGCGTGCGAAAGGGCAGGCTTGTAGCAGCGTCGCGAGCGCAGCGCATCGTACACGTCGCCAAGCGCTGCCAGGCGCGCACACAGGGGAATAGCCGTGCCCGCGAGGTGATCGGGATAGCCGGTGCCGTCAAAACGCTCGTGATGATGGCGGGCAATGTCGGCTGCCATGTGCAGAAACGCCAGGGCGAAGCCGTGCTGCCGGGCGACCTCCTTGAGGGTATCGGAGCCAATCACCGTGTGCGCCTCCATGAGGAGCCGTTCCTCGGCGGTGAGTTTGCCGGGCTTCATCAAGATATGGTCGGGCAGAGCAACCTTGCCGATGTCGTGCAAGGGAGCGCAGCATTCGAGCATGTCGATAAAATTGCCGTCAATCTGGTTGGCGAAGGGCGGTGTGCTGGCTGCCGCCTCCGCCAGACAGCGGGCATAGCGCTGCAGGCGCATGAGATGCGTCCCGGTCTCGCTGTCGCGATGCTCGACCAGCTTGGCCAGGGCCAGCACGAGAGCGTTCCGCGCCTGCACCAGGTCGCTGTCGCGGCTGGTGAGATTGCGTTCGAGTATGGAGTTCACCGACAGCAAGTGCCGGTTGAGCAAGGCGGAGCGGTCCTGTGCTTCCTTGAGCCGGAGGGCGGCCTCAACCCGCGCCACCAGCTGAGCGACGCTGAACGGCTTGGTCAGGTAATCGTCGGCGCCGGCGAGCATCATCTGAGCCATGGCGTCCGCCGAGGCGCGTCCGGAGAACATGATGATCTTGAGATGGGGCCAGGGCGGTTGCTCGCGCAGGCGCGTGAGCACTTCCTGTCCGGTCATGCCCGGCATATCCACGTCGAGCAGGACCAGGTCGTAACTTTTGCCCTTGACCGCCTCCACGCCTTGCAAGCCGTCCCTGGCTTCATCGATGTGCAATGCGTGTCCGCGCAAGGCCAGCCGGCAAAAGTGGCGGATGCCCGCTTCGTCATCGACCACCAGGATTTGCCGGGCGTTTTTCGCCGCCGCGCCCGGCGTCTGCCCGCGGTACTCGGGCAATTCCGGTTTCAGAAACGGCAGCAGCGCCCTCATGACGTCATGAGGCGATTGAAAGCGATCTTCCGGATTGATAGCCATCATGCCGGAAACCACCTTGTCCAGCTCCGCGGGGATTTCCGGGCGCTGGGCCCGGACGGACGGAGGCGGCTGCGTGAGGCGTGCGCTGAGACTCTTGGCGAGATTGTCCGCTTCGGGAAACGGCACTTTGCCGGTGAGGCACCAGTACAGGGTCGCCCCCAGGCCGTAAATATCCGCACGGCTATCCACCGTACGGGAATCGCTGGCCTGCTCCGGCGCCATGAAGTCTAGCGTACCGATCACGGTGCCGGGTTCCGTCAGACGCCGGCTGTGCGGCCGGGCCAGGCCGAAGTCCAGCAATTTCGCCTGGCCCTCCGGGGTCACGCGGATATTGGAGGGCTTGATATCGCGGTGTACGAGGGCGTGCCGGTTCGCCTCCACGAGAGCGGCCGCAACCTGGTGAATGACATCGCAAGCCTTGGCGATGGCCAGCGGCCCCTGGGTCTGCACGGCTTGCTCGAGATCCTGCCCGGGCACGAACTCCATGACCAGGTAGTGCAACGCCGGCTCCACGTCGATGCTTCTCGTCTCCCCGGCGTCCATGGCCGCAACAATGTTGGGATGTTGAAGCTGAGCGATGGCGCGGATCTCGGCAAAGAAACGTTGCAACAGGCGCGGATCATTTTCGTGCGCCAGGGCCAGGACCTTGATCGCCACCGGCCGGCGCATGCGCACATTCTCGGCCTTGAACACGACCCCCATGCCGCCCACGCCCAGCCGATCGAGCACGCGGTAGTTATTCAGCATCAAGCCGTAGGTTTTTCCCGAAAGAATCCGGGCCGACTGGTATTCCGTAAGCAAGCCGTGCTTTACCAGCTCGGAAAGCAAGATGTGCCGTTCGCTGCAGCGCCGCAACTGCTCACGAACTGGTTCGGGCAAGAGGTCCCAGTCCTCGCCGTGGACCAGGGAGGAGGCTAGCAACTCTTGAAGCAATGAGGGGAGCGTGTCGTTGCTGCGCTCCATGGCTGGCGCGCGCGACCTGTGCGGCTGCTCGTTCTGCGGGCCGGCAAATATGGTCTGCATGATGGTACTCTGAATGGCCGGCCTGCGGTTCCTGTGCGAGTAAAGTTCTATGTTGCGAGCATAAACAATGCTTCATCGCACTTTGCTCGAAGTATAGGACATGGACCCTGGTCGGGACGGCAGAGGACGCAGCCAAGCTGCGTTCCCTGTTCTTTATCGGTTCGAGCGCGAGGCTGCTGGATGTGCACACCGAGATATCGACGACGACAGCGTCGATCCCGGCCTCAAATGCCCGCCCGATCTCGGAATTCCTTAACAGATTTGGCATCAGCGGCGATCTCAAACCATTGGTCCAGGCGTGCCGGATCGACCGTGCCGCGAAGCGCCGACACGAGATCCTCAGGCAGGCTTTCGGTCGTTAACCGCCTCAAGAGTCGGAGGACAGAGTCGGCTTTTTCCTCCACCCTGCCTTCCGCTTTGCCTCTACCTTGCCTTCAGCCTTGCCCTCGGCCTTGCCCTCTTGCCGGGCAATGCGCTCGATGCTTGTGACGTAAGGCATTTTTCTCTCCTGTTCGAAATCGGCCAGATCGCCGATCAGAGCCTTCTCTGATTCTATTAGGCGAGCGCTTCCTCGATCACCAACCCGCGCACGTCGGTTAGCCGTTGATCGCGGCCCTGATAGAAGTAAGTCAACTTCGTGTGATCGATTCCCATCAAGTGCAAGATGGTCGCATGCAGGTCGGCGACGTGGCTGCGCCGCTCCACCGCCTTGAAGCCAAGCTCATCGGTCGCGCCGATCGCCTGGCCGCCTTTGACGCCTGCGCCGGCCAGCCACATGGTGAAGCCGTGCGGGTTATGGTCACGGCCCGGCTTGCCGACGCCTTCGCTGGTCGGCGTGCGGCCGAACTCGCCACCCCAGACCAGGAGGGTCTCTTCCCAGAGGCCCGTCCGTTTCAGATCGGCGATCAGGGCGGCAATCGGCCGGTCGGTCTCACCGGCATGGAGCTTGTGGTTGGCGATGCAGTTCGTGTGACCATCCCAGGTGTCCTCCAGGTGGCCGCCTCCAGAATACAGCTGAATGAAACGCACGCCCTTCTCCAGCAGGCGGCGCGCGATCAGACACTTGCGGCCGAAATCGGCGGTGCGCTTGTCGAACAGGCCGTACAGCTCTTGTGTCTTCCGGCTCTCCTTGTGCACGTCCACTACGTCGGTTGCACTTGCCTGCATCCGGTAGGCGAGCTCATAGGACTGAATCCGCGCGGCCAGCTCGCTGTCACCGGGCCGCGTCTGCAAGTGTTGCTCGTTGAGTCGGGCGAGAAGATCGAGCGCGCGGCGCTGCGTTCCCGGGCCGACCTGCTCCGGCGTGGCCAGGTCGAGCAGCGGAGTGCCCTGGCTGCGAAAGAGCGTTCCCTGGTAAGCCGCGGGCATGTAGCCGGCCGACCAGTTTGACGCACTGCCGATTGGCCCGCCGCGGGGGTCGGTCATGACCACGAAACTGGGCAAGCTGTTGTTCAGAGTGCCCAGTCCGTAACTCAGCCAGGCGCCCAGGCTGGGTTTGCCGATCTGGACCGAGCCGGTGTTCATCTGCAGGCAGCCAGAGGCATGCGCCGCCGTGTCCGTGTACAGCGAGCGGACCACGCACAGGTCGTCCGCGAACTGGGCTGTGTGCGGGAACAGGCTGCTAATTTCCAGGCCGCTGTGGCCGTACTTTTGAAACGTGAACGGTGTCTGCATCAAGTGCCCGATCGGCCGACCGTTGGAGCCGATGCTGGCATCGCCCTTGTAGGGCGTACCGTGAAACTTCGTGAGCGCCGGCTTGTAATCGAATGTGTCCACGTGACTGGGAGCACCGTTCATGAACAGGAAGACGACGTGTTTTGCCCTGGCGGCGAAGTGCGATTTCTTGGGTGCGAGTAAATAGGGTGCGGCCGATGGCGTCTCCGCGGCTGCCCGGGCAGCGAAGAAGCCATCGCGACACAACAGGTCGATCAAAGCCAACCCGGCAAAACCGCCGCCCACTTCCCAGAGAAACTCGCGCCGGTTCCGTCCGCAGGGAGTGGGGTTTGGGGCGAATCGAGTGGTTTGGCAAGTCATCGTCGCTCACCAGAATGAAGATCGGTGTCAATCCGCATAGACAAACTCGTTCAAGTTCAAGATTACCCTGCACAGTTGCTGCAAAGCCCTGCGTTTTGCATCCTTCTCAAGAGCCGGTTTGGGCGAGCCGGCGGATTTCAACAATATATTTTCGGTTTCCTTCTTCAAAAACTCGGCCATCGCTTGCTGTTCCTCGGCAGTAGGCGGCCGGCACAGAGCAAGCGAATAAGCGCGCTCGATTTGCGCGGCGGCATCATCACCCACTTCTCCGACAAGCCGGTCGGCGAGATACCGTGCCTGTCGATTGACGAAGTCACCGTTGAATAAGCTGAGTGCCTGCGGCGCCACGGTTGTCACATCGCGTCGAGCCGTGGAGCGCGTCGTGTCGCAGAGATCCAGAACCTCCAGCATGGGCACGACCATCGAGCGCTTGATGAAGGCATAAACCGTCCGTCGCGAAGCCTCTTTTTCGCTTGACGGCCGCCAGATCTTGTCCGGATCGCTGCTCCCTGCCAGCGCCTCCCTGGGAACTTGCGGGAGCATGCTGGGGCCAAACATCTTGGCGTTAAGTTTGCCGCTCGCGGCAAGCATAGAGTCGCGGATCACTTCGACCTCGAGCCGGCGATAGGGGAAGCGCCAGAGGAGGCGATTTTCCGGATCCTGCCTGCCGTAAGCGGCGTTCCATGTCTTGCTCATGCGATAGGTGTTGCTCGTGAGGATAAGCCGGTGCAGCTTCTTGAGCGACCAGCCCTCCTCGACAAACCAATCGGCCAGCCAATCCAGCAATTCCGGATGCGTGGGCGCATCCCCCATGACGCCGAAATCGCTGGGTGTTCGAACGAGCCCTTCGCCAAAATGGAATTGCCAAACCCGGTTGACGATAACGCGAGCCGTAAGGGGATTATTCGGCGATGCGATCCATTGTGCCAGAGTGAGGCGCCGGCGTGTGCTCCGTTGGCTCGGCGGCAGAAACACGGGTTGTGCGGCTACAAGGACAGCGGGCATTCCGGGCTGCACTTCCGGACCGGGACGCGATGCCTTGCCGCGGATCAGCAGATGCGTAGCCGGCGGCGTGGGAGTTGGCTCTCGCAGATAGTACGCACGCGGCAACCTGGCTAGCGGGCCGCGTTTTTCCGCCGCGAAAGCTAAGGTCACGGAGGCAGAAAGCGGCGTGCCGAGCGGTTCCAAAACCGCAGGCGGCAAAGCCAGGACTGAGAGTCGGACGCTCGTCTCCTTCGCAAACGCGTCGGCCATTTGCCCGGGTGCGGCGGCCGGCAGGTCCACATCGAGACGCCCGGTTTGCGGCCGTTGCAGCGGGTCAAACACCGCCACCATGCGGTAATAATCGTGCATGGTAAGCGGCTCGAATTTGTGATTGTGACAGCGGGCGCAGCTCAGCGTGAGTCCGAGAAAGGCCAGCGAGGTCGTGCCCACGATGTCGTCCAGTTGATCGAAGCGATCTTCCTTTTCATCCGCCGGCTCGTCGTCCCAGGCTCCCAGCCGAGAGAAGCCGCAGGCGACGAGCGTCTCCACATTGGCGTCAGGGAGCTCGTCGCCGGCAAGTTGTTCGAGGATGAAGCGATTGTACGGTTTATCTTCATTGAACGCACGGATGACATAGTCCCGATATCGCCACACGCTTGGCTTGACGGCGTCGCGCTCGTAGCCATTCGTCTCTGCATAGCGGGCCAGGTCAAGCCAGTGCCTGCCCCACCGTTCGCCATACCCAGAACGCGCGAGAAGGTCTTCGACCACGCGGTTTGTGGCCTCGGGCGAAGCATCTTTTAGATAGGCGTCCTGCTCTGCCGGAGTGGGCGGCAGACCCAGCACATCGGCGTAGAGGCGGCGCAGGAACCGTCGTCGCTCCACCGGCGGCGAAGGCTTCCAGCCCCTCGCTTCCAATTTGGCAAGGACAAAAGCGTCAATCGGATTCCGCAACCATTCCCGATCCTTGACCGGGGGAATGCCTGGCCGGGACACCGGTTGAAACGCCCAGTGCCGTCGCTGCTCGGGCTTGATCAGGGCGTCGTAGCTTGCCAGATCGGTGGGTCCGGCCGCAAGGCTGGAGCCAACAAGCAGAAAGGAAGCAAGAAATGATGATGCGCCGAAAACATGGGTGCACAATGCCAAGCGCGCCAGTCCTCGCAGGAGACTTCTTCCATCTCCGATGCGCTCGGGGATAGTGCCGCCCGGTCCCGCGCAGCGATAGACCTTTGCACCTGCTCCCGCTGTGTTCATCCCCTGATTCTACTGCCCGCCGAGCGGCAGGGCGAGCGCCATTCAGCCATGAGCGCAGAAGATATTCCATTCGCGTCTTGGCCCAAGCGCTGCCTGGTGCAGTTGAGTAAGTTGTCCACCCATCGTCTATTACTTCCGATTTGTTTTGATCTTGATCACGTTGCTCTTGGGGCTGACGCTAGTTATGCTAGCCGGAAAGCCGCATAAAACTAAAGCAGTTGAGTCTTAGGCCGGCTGCATCGCCCAGACGCGCAATTTCTGCATGAAAGGCACTTTCCATGCGCAATCGTTTCTGTTTCTGTTCTTCGGCGATTGCAGTCCTCGCCGGCTTGGTAGTTTTTCCCGCTGCTCGAGGAAATGACAACCCGAAAGGGTTAACCCTCTCCTGGGCCAACAATTTTCTCACCATCCACGGCGATCTCCTTCCCGAGCGCCATCTGAAGGTGCAGTACCTGGAAGCTTATTGCCGGCCGGGCTCCACGGACCGCGACTGGGGACAAACGGTCATCAAACACCGCACGGAATTGCTTTCCCGAAGCGCGGACGGCAAGTCGCTGAAGTTGCGCTGCACGCTGGTGGACGGCGTCGTTGTTACGCACGACATCGCCGCGGGTGAGGATGAGGTCACCTTTCGGTTGCTTGCCGTCAACCCGACCGACAAGGCTTCTGAAGCGCACTGGGCGCAACCCTGTATTCGGGTTGGCACGTTCACTGGCAAGGGACAGAAAGACTACATTCCGCAGTGCTTCGTCTTCCTCGACGGCAGGCTGACGCGCTTGCCGACGCAACCCTGGGCCGAACAGGCACGCTACGTCCCCGGTCAGGTTTACTGTCCGGCCAATGTAGACCGCCGGGACGTGAATCCGCGGCCGCTGAGCTCGCTCGTGCCGAGCAATGGGCTGATCGGCTGTTTCTCGGGCGACGGCAAGTTGGTCATGGCGTCGGCGTGGGAGCCATATCAGGAGCTGTTTCAAGGCGTGGCTACCTGCGTCCATTCGGATTTCCGCATCGGCGGGCTCAAACCGCACGAGACCAAACAGATCCGCGGTAAGATCTATCTGGTTGCCGCCGCTCCAGCAGGGCTACTGCGGCGCTACGAGCGGGACTTTCCAGAACATTCCATAAAGAAAAAGTCATAAGCGCCGGGATTGGGGCAGAACGTGAGATGGCTCATTGCGCGGGCTCCATCAAGCGTCGCAGGGCCTGCTGGGCCAGCTGAGTCTCATATGCGCCTGGGGCTCCCTGCGCCAGGCGATTCAGCACCCGCTGGCAATCGCGGTTGCCAATCTGCGCCAGGACCTGAATCGCACGCATGGTCCGCAACCGCTCCGGCCGGACGGGGCGAGGTTCTTCCAAGAGGCGCTCGATGCGTTGCCGCACTTCCAGGGAAGGCCGCTCGGCGAGCCTCCGCCGCAAGGCCGGCTCCGCTTGTTCCTGCAGCTTCTCGAGGGCCGCGCTCGCCTTGGTGCGCTCCGCGAAATTCCTGTCGTCCAGACGATCAATGAATTGGCCAACTTGCTCGTCAGTTAACCCCTCGGCCGGCTGAAGACGGTGCTGGAACAGCGTGATGGTCTGTCGTGGCGACGCAACCATACCCCACATGGCCTGGTAGGCCCGAGCCGCGTCCGGGGAAGCGAGCGGCTCCCACAGGGTTGTTGCATCGGCGACAGTAGCCATGCCGTGCCCGAGGCGTAGCACATACAGAGTGCCGTTCTCATTGGCCGTGATCAAGTGCCGGCCATCGTCCGCAAAGGTGATGCGGGCTACCTGCCCTGGAAGCTGCCATTCCCGGTATTTCGACCCCGTCATGGTCTCCCAGAGAATCACCTGGCCCGTCTGTCCCGCCGAGACCAGCATCTGACCGTCCGGAGAATAGGCCATGAAGTTGATTGCTAGCAAATGCCCGTCCAGACGCAGCGTTCGGCGAGGCGGCTCCTTACCGCTCAATCGCCACAGAGAGATTGGACTCGGAGAAGGCCGACCGAGATCGCGTTCGCCTCCTCCGGTTGCAAGCGTTCGACCATCCGGGGCCAGGGCCAGGGCAGCCATGTCCGGGGCCTGTTCGAGCACGGCGGCAATCTCGCGGGGCTGGGTTCCTGTTATGTCCCAAACGCGCATGGTCGGCCGATCCTCCGGCCGGACCACACTGGCCGCTATCAGTTCAGAGAGGGCCAAGCGGGTACCGTCCTGAGAAAAAGACAGCGCCCAGCTCCAGGATGCACGTGCGTCAATCGTGCCGCGCTCGGTCGGCACTTTTCCGGTCAAGTTCCACAAACGGATCTTGCCGTCGTAACCATGCGAAGCCAGCGTTTTCCCGTCGGCAGAGAATTCCAGGGAACTTATGCTGCTAAACTGGTCGCGTTTCTTGTGAGCCTGGAAGCGCAATCGTTGCGCCGATTTTTCCTTGCCGACGTCCCACAGCTCAATGGTGCCGTCGTCATTGCCCAGCGCCAGCGTCTTACCGTCACGCGAAAGCGCGATGTCGCCTTCGCTGTTAAGTAAATCAATTTGTTTGCCTTCTACTCCCGACAAGTCCCAGCGCCGGACAGTTCCATCTCGGGCCCCCGAAGCAAGCACCCCGGTCGCTGAGACGGCAAGCCTGGTGACGACGTCCGTATGACCCTTGTGCGAAAAGCGCTCCTTAAGTTTTGTCCCTTCCAATTCCCAAAGACGGATCATGCCGCTGGAGTGACCGCTGACCAGGGTCTTGCCATCCGGTGAGAAGTCGATCGCATCGACCGACGAGAGCTTCTGAATCACCGCCAGCTCGGTCGGGGCCTTCCCGGTCAAATTCCACAAGCGGATATCCCCATCCCGGCGCAGGGTCGCGGTGGCCAGGATCTTTCCGTCTGGTGAAAACCGGACTGTGCTGGGGTAGCTTGTCTGTCTGTCGAGTGAGGCGGTTACCTCCGCGCGCGTTGGCTCCGCCACATTCCATAGATCCACAGTCCAACTCTTCTCCTTGGGATGACTACGACTAATGGCCAGGTTGTTGCCGTCTGGGGAAATGGCCATGGACTGGATCCTTCCGGTGTTGGCTTTCAGAAGCGGGCTGAACGTTTTCGCCTGCAGATTCCAAAAAAGAACGTTATCTCCTAACGCTCCCGAGCTGACGGAAACGAGGGTCTTTCCATCACGCGAAAAAATCAACTGTCCGAGCCAGGCCTGCTGAGGGCCATTGAGAAGAGAAATCTGTTCCGGCTTATTTTCACCCCTGAACTGCCACAAGTGTATAGTGCGCAAGCCACTGGTCGCCAGCGTCGTGCCATCCGCTGAAAAGGCCACGCCCAGCACGCCTTCGGAGAACGTCCGCACCGCCTGGACCTTTGGCGGCGCGGCCGTCAGGTCCCAGAGCACCAGAGTCTTGCCATGGTCTCCCGAGGCCAACATCTTGCCGTTTGGAGAGAACGCCAGACAGCTCAGCTGCCGGGTGTGCTGCTTGAGGACGGCGCGCTCGCGCAACGACGCCGCGTCCCAGAGACGAATATCGAACCCGTGACCATAGCTGGCAATCTGCTTGCCGTCAGGACTGTAAGCTATTCCATCCACGCTGCTCCAGCTTCGTCCGCGATGCTCGCCGAGCACCGCCACCAGTTCCGGCGGCTGCCAGGGAAAGCGGTCTTCGGGCGGTATGGCGCTCGATTCGAGCCTGCGCAAGGGAGAGGTGCGAACGGGATCTGCGCTCTGCTCGCCGGCAGGGTCCGGCGTCGCGCTCTGGACGAAGCCATCGGCTTCGGATCGGGAATGCGTGACCTGGTATCCGAGCCAGCCGGCCGCCGTGCCGAGCGAGGCGAGCATGAGCAAAACGGCGACACGGATTTTCCACTGGGCCAGCGTAATAACTTGCAATACCCTTTCGGCAAAGGGCCTGGCGGAAGCCAGGCGCGTGGCCGTAGCTTGCGGTTGCAGCGAAAACACCGCGCGCAAGGTAGGTTTCGCGAGGCTCGCCGGCAGCGACTGGTTGCCGAGCACGCCCAGGAAAGCAGAAAACGATTCGCCGTGTCTCTGCAAGCGCTGCCGGAGCAGATCCCGGGCACGGATCAGTCGCGTCGAGACGGTTCCCTTTGCCCAACCCAGTTCCCGTGCCGCTTCGTCCTGAGTCTTGCCTTGCAGGTGGCAGAGCACGACGGGCTCACGATACTTCCGCGGCAGACGCTGGATAGCCGCATCAACGAGCGCTTGTAGCTCATTTCCGACGGCTTGCTGAGAAGCGTCCGCCGAGGATTCCACGTCCGGCAAAGCGGCAACATGCTTTTCCACGGCTGCGACGCGGCTCGAAAGCGCGCGCGCGTCCAGAGCAATGCGATAGGCCACCTTGTAAAGCCAGCTGCCAACCGCCTCTCTCTTGGCGATTGAGCCAGCCTTGCGGGCCAGGGCCAAGAATGCAGCCTGGAAGACATCTTCGACATCTTCGGCACTGCGCAGCAAGCGCCGGCATACGCCGAGCACCATGGGTCCATGCCGCCACAGCAGTAACTCGAACGCCGCCTCATCGCGTTGGGCGACAAACCGCGCCAGCAGCTCGGCGTCGCCCAGGACGCTGCTTTCCTCCGGCCGGACAAGGTTGCGCATCTGCCGGATGAGCGCATAGAGTTGTGGGGCTGCCATGGTCAATTTCCCTGAAAGGAGGTGGCACTACCTATTAGACAGGGAATGGACCGGCTTGACTTTATTTTTTCCAAAATGTTGCTGCTGATGAACTCGCCAGCGTTCATGTCCGCCCGAATTCTGGCGAATTCGGCTACCTGGAGCCAAGGCGACAGCGTAGGCGGTCCCAATAGAACCAGATGCCGACCCAACGGAACGTGAAGCTTGCAAAGAACATTCCACTCGTCCAGCTCAGAAAAAGCCACAACCAGCCCTGGGCCGCGCCATGGAGCAGTTTCTCCAGGCCGACGCTTGCCGACCATACGAGTGCCAGCAGCATGACCGCCATGAACAAGGCCAGGCCTGCCAGGCGATGGCCCAGGCGCCGGATCAGTCCGAGTACGCGGGCTGGATTCACAGCGCGCAAGCGCTCGTGATAATTCAGCGACAAGAGCAGCAGGAACCAGACGGCGATTGCCAGGATGTTGATCTCGGCCACGATCAGCTTGTCCAGGAGTCCGAGGTCGCCCGCGTGAATCCAATAGACGATGCTGAGACCTGCCGGCAGGACCGGACCGGCCAGGAAACAGATTAACCAGCGGGTGCCGCTACGCAAGGCGAGAACAAGGTTGCGTCCGGGCCAGGCGACGTGGCCCACTTCGCCGGCCATGGCAGAGGCGAACACGCCGTCGAGAAAGCCGGAGCTGTAGCCCAGGACCGTGAGGGGGATTAACAGGCATGGCCAAGCGAGCCACAGGAACCAGGAATCCTGGGCGCGAAAATCGTTAATGAGGGCGGGCAGCCAAAGGGCGAGGCCGCCGCTGAAAAGAGTCATCACAGCGGCCAGGCCGAGCACCAGCGGCCAGGCCGTCCTCGGCAGCAGGAGGCACTGGTACCAATGGGTCTCCACCCAGCGCCGGCTTCGCCAATTCAGTCGAGATGGCGGCACGGCCTGGCGGCCGCGCCCGCCAGGCGGAATCTCGCGGGAGGCTAGCTCAGAGCTTGAGGCTTTATCCGGGGTGCAATTTGCCGGCGCGAGCGTGGCTGTCCCTTGACTGTCGGCGAGCGTCATCGCTCCGAGGGGTGCGCCGCGATGTGTGGGCTGGAGAGAAGGAATGCCGACCGGGGCGCCACAACGGGGACAGCGCGAACGCCGCGAGGCCATCTCGTCGCGGGCCCGCAGGTGCTTGCCACAGCGGCAAATAAACTTGATGGACATGAGCCAGCTCGAAGCGAATGACGAATGACCAATGACTAATGACCCTACGAAAAGCGCACCTCTTGAATGTCAATAAATGTTCGTAGGTCAGGCAAAGCCTGACCTACGAAGTGGACAGCCGCGACCTGCCGGCCGGGATTTCGGTGAGCTGCGCTCGCTCGCAAACTCATCGCTAGGGTCTGTGGCCCGGCGGGACGCGAGGCGCTACGGGGAGGCTCAATTCAGGGCGCGCGTAAGGTCTTGAGAAACACAACTAGCTGAGCCTGCTCGGCCCGGTTGAGCTTGCCAAAACGCTGGGCAGCGTCAGCGCCCTGGCCGCCGTGAAGCTCGATGGCCTCCTGCAGCGTTGCGGCGCGCCCGTCATGCAGGTACGGCGCCGAATCGGCGACGCCCCAGAGCGGCGGCGTGCGCCATTCGTCGGGGCGCGGCCCCTCTCCCGGCTTGAAAGCCGGGATTTCCGGAGGCGGTTCGTTGTAGGAGCCGCCGCCCACCAGCGGAGCGCCCATGCGGTGCAGCAGCAGATCGCTGTAGATGCCGGTCACGGAGCCCAGGTCGGGAGTGTGGCAATCGGCGCAGCCGATCTTGCTAAACAACTTTTTCCCCGCATGGGCGTCTTCGGCGGCGTCCGCGGATTGCGGCAGCCGTTCGACGGGCCGCGACAGAGACGCGACGAAGGTGGTCAACTGGTTGCACTGTTCGGTGGTCAGGTCCAGGCCGGGGCTTTGATAGTCCGGTTTGCCAAGCGGTCGCGGTTGCGCCTGACCGGGATTGCCCAGGCCCAACTCGTTAGCGCAGGCCGCCTGTACAAAGTCCGCCAGGCTGGCCGTCTGCGCTTTCCAGCCGAAGCGGCCCACGCGTCCGTCGACCAGGCGCAGGGCACGGCCGACCGGAGCTTTTTCCGTCTGGGCGGTGGCCATGCCTGCCCGGAGCCGCTGCTTCCTCTCGCCGGCGATGATGTCCCGCTCCGGAAGATCATCGATCAACTTGGCTCCGAACAGGGCCGGGGTATTGCGCTGCGAAATGTGCACGCCGCGCGGAAAAGGCAGGCAGTGATTCTCGCGGCCGGCCAGGGCGACCACCTGCTGCAAGGTGGGCCGGGAGATAGGAGGCAGGGAGGGATCGACCTGTGCCAATGACTCCTGGTAATTAACAGCAAAGGCGTGGACGACTCCCTGCCTCGGGTTCTCCCCCGGCTTGTCGGCGCGAGCCGTGAACGTGGTGACATTGTGTTCCAGCCCGCCGCTCCCCCCTACTCCACCCTGGTGGTGACAGGCGACGCACGACGCGGCATTGAACACGGGGCCGAGACCGTCGCCGCCGCCGGCCAGCGGATCGCGCGGCGTCCAGGCGTGCAGGAACAGGACCTGTCCCGCCTGGGCCTGGACGGCGTCCACGGCTTGCGGCCGCGGCTTCGACCAGGTCAGCAGGCGCAGCCCAACCGGGAAGAGGGCCACGCCTGCGACCAGGTAATATCCCATTGGACTGAAGCTTTTCATGAAGGTCTCCTCCGGCAGTTCCTGCGCCGACGTTAGCCGAAGTTCGGCCGCGACCCGTCAAAGAAACGCGAGCGCGGCTCAAACAGCCCGCGCTCCCCTTTCGGGTCGCGGCCAAACGACGACTGTATGAACGACAGATGCTGCTCCTACTTACTAAGCGTCCAAGGCCGGTCCTTCAGACACGATGCGGGCGATATTTTTGCAAAATCTAGGCGGACGGAGCCGGCCGCGGTACACTCGGTACATGGCGGATGACCGGACCAATCAGCTTCAACATTTACTTGACCGCGTGCGCCAGGGCGACGCGGCGGCCCGCACGGAGCTGCTCGACCTGGCCTACGAACGCCTGAGGCTGCTGGCCCGGAAAATGTTCCACCAGGATTTTCCGCGCCTGGGGAATCTCCATGAGACGGACAGCATCCTGCACGAAGCCGTGCTGCGCTTGTTCCGCGCCCTGCAGGAGGTGCAGCCGCCGACCGTGCAGGAGTTCTTGATTTTCTCAGCGGCGCAGATCCGCAGGGTACTGCTGGACATGGCCCGGTATCAGGGGCGGAGAGGACGGCAAGCCAGCGACCTGAGTTCTGACGGCGCCGCGCAGCAAGCCGGCACGGACGCAAGCCTGGATCCCTCTCAGCTCGCGCAGTGGAGCGAATTTCATGAAAAGGTCCGCGCCTTGCCCGATGAAGAGCGGGAAGTGGTCGATCTCTACTGGTACCAGGGGTTGACCCAGGCGGAAACCGCCCGCGTGCTGGGAATCCATGAGAAGCTAGTCAGCCGGCGCTGGCTCGCCGCGCGCCTGAAGCTTGCGGAGTGGCTGCCGCAGTAAACCGGTGTGGCCGGGGCTTCGAGGATTCAGCCCCGGCCACACATTGAGACCAAGCTCATGCCGAGTGAGGAGCGCCTGTTCGACTTGCTCGAACGCTGGGAGGAAATGCAGAAGCAGGGACAGGAGATTTCTGCCCGCGAACTGTGCGCCGATTGTCCCGAGCTTCTGCCCGACGTCGAGCAGGCAATCGGCAAGCTCCGGAAAGTCGACTCCCAGCTAGACCTGGCGCTTTCCGAAAGCCAGCGATCTTCTCCGGAACATGGTTCCGCCCAGCGCTCCTCTCCCTGGCCGTGGGTTTCCAAGACTCCCGCTCCTGCCGCACCAGAAATAACGGCCGCCGCGCGCGCCGCGGCAGCGCGTGACGAAGAAGTGCCGGTGATCTGGAAACCGGGCGATGTGATCCTCGGACTCTATGAGGTGCGCGAGGTCTTCACGCGCGGCGGCAGAGGGCTGGTCTACCGCGTGCGGCACCGGGGCTGGGGGATCGACCTGGCGGTCAAATCGCCACGTCCTGAATACTTCCGCACAGAGCAGGACAAGGAAGATTTCGAGGAGGAAGCGAAAACCTGGGTGAACCTGAGCCTGCACCCGCACACGGTCACCTGTTACTATGTGCGTCGCCTGGGCGGTGTGCCGCGCGTCTTTGCGGAGTATGTTCCCGGCGGCAGCCTGGAGAATTGGATCCAGACCCGCAAACTCTATGACGGCGGCCCGGCCAGGGCCCTGGAGCGGATTCTGGACATCGCCATACAGGTGGCCTGGGGCCTGCAGCAAGCTCACGATCACGGACTTATCCACCGCGATGTTAAGCCCGGCAATATCTTGCTTACCACGGACGGCGTCGCCAAGGTCACCGATTTCGGCATGGCCCGGGCGCGCGGCGTTTCTCCCCCGGCAGCGGACCAGGAACCTTCGACAAGCGTCCTGGTTAGCGCGGGCGGCATGACTCCCGCTTTCTGTTCTCCCGAGCAGTTCGAGGGGCAGCCGGTGTCACGCAAGACCGACGTGTGGAGCTGGGGCGTATCGCTGCTGGCCATGTTCACCGGCACGGTCACCTGGTCGGCCGGTTACTTGGCAGGCGGGGTGCTGCAACAATATCGCAAAGGAAGAGTCGCGGACCCGGACATGCCGGCCATGCCCGCCGCGGTGGCAGAGCTCCTGCTGCTCTGCTTCCAGGCGCAACCGGCAGCACGGCCCAAGGACATGCTGGAGATCGTGGCCCTCCTGCAACGCGTGTACGAGCAAACCACCACCGCCGCCTATCCCCGAAGTGCGCCGCGTTCGAGCAAGGCTCTCGCGGACAGCCTCAATAACCGGGCGGTATCGTTGCGCGATCTCAATAAGGTCGCGGAGGCCGAAGCGCTGTGGGAGGAAGCGCTGGCGGCCGGACCGCATCATCCGGGCGCCACCTACAATCTGGGGCTCAGTCGCTGGCGCGCCGGCCGCATCACCGCCGAGGCGCTGGAGCAAAACCTGCACGAGGTCTGTGCCTCTCATCCCGGTGAATGGCTGCCTTTTTATATGCTCGCTCAGGTGTACCTGGAAAAAGGCAACGGGGGCGCGGCGCTTGAAGCCTTGCAAAAGATAACTGGCGCCGCCGCCGGTCTCGATGAGGTACGGGCCGCCTCGTCCGCGGCGCAGGAACGCCAGGCGAATGCCGGGCGCCTTCTGGCCAGCTGTGCCGGGCATACCGATTGGGTCTCGTCGGTAAGCATGAGTGCCGATAACCGCCTCGGCTTGACCGGCAGCGCGGACAGGACGCTCAAATTCTGGGACTTATCGACCGGTGAATGCCTGCGAACCCTGCAGGGGCACGCCGAATGGGTAACCGCGGCTTGCCTGAGCGAGGACGGTCAACTGGCGTTGTCGGGCAGCGCGGATCGGACGCTCAAGGTCTGGGACCTTGCCACCGGTCAATGTCTGCTCACGCTAGAGGGGCACACGAACTGGGTGCTGGCCGCGGCTCTGAGCACGGATAAACGCTTCGCCTTGTCGGCCGGGGGCGATGGCCGGCTCAGGCTCTGGGAACTGGCCACCGGCAAGTGTCTGCGCGACTTCAGCGGCCACGGCGGGCCTGTCCTATGCCTGGCATGGAGCCGCGATCGGCGACACGCTCTTTCGGGAGGCAGGGACAAGACGGTCAAACTATGGGACCTGGACTCCGGTGAATGTGTGCGCACGTTCGTGGGCCACGGCGACAAGGTGCACGCCGTGGCCTGGAGCAGCGACGAAAAGTTTGCCGTCTCGGGCAGTGGCGACCGAACCTTGAAGTTGTGGGAGGTGGACACCGGCAGCTGTTTGCGCACGCTGACGGGGCATAGCGACGGCGTGCTTGCCGTCGCCCTGAGCGCCGACGGCCGTCTCGTCCTGTCGGGCAGCGGCGACCGCACGGGTCGATTGTGGCGCTTGAGCGATGGCGCCCACCTGTGCACTCTGGACGGCCACGCCGGACCGGTTTGTGCAGTCTGCCTGAGCCCGGATGGGCGCTTCGCCCTGTCGGGCAGCGGCGACCAGAGCTTGCGGCTTTGGCGTCTTCCTGCCGAGTGGCTAGCGCCATACCTGGTGTCGCGGGTTCTGCCGAGCGAAACCGCGCTGGCGGCCTGGACGGATTTCGAGCGTGCCCTGACACAAGGCCAGGAGGCCCTGGCGCGCGGCGACGCCGTGGCCGCGGCTCAGCGGATACGCGAGGCGCGTTTGCTGCCCGGGCATGGCAGCCGGCCGGAGGCGATGCATCAATGGAGTAAGCTGTATGTGCACTTGCCGCGCGCCACTCTGCAAGGCGGCTGGGAGGGGAAAACCTTTGCCGAGCATCTCGATGCGGTGACGGCCGTCTGCCTGAACGGTGACGGAAGCCTTGCTGTTTCGGGCAGCGCGGACCGGACTCTGAAGCTCTGGGACCTCGTCACCGGTCAGTGCGTGAGGACGCTTGTCGGCCATCACGCCGAGATCACTTCTGTCTGCTTGCGCGCGGACGGGCAGTATCTTTTGTCCGGAAGCGCCGATCGCACGCTCAAGTACTGGAGGGTTTCCACGGGGCGCTGCCTGGGAACCTACCAGGGACACACCGATGTGGTGACCTCTGTATCTTTGAGTGCCGACGGCCACCACGCAGTTTCCGGGAGCACCGACCGAACCGTTCGGCTTTGGGACATACGCACGGGGGAATGTCTGCGCACGCTCGACGGCCATGCAGACTCTGTCCATTCGGTTTCGCTGAGCCCGGACGGTCGCTACGCCCTCTCGGGCGCGGCCCAGTTCTTGATCCGGCCGAAAAAGGGACCGTCCCCGTTTTCGGATGGCTACGAAAGGCTATTCACGACTGGGCAACTAAAGATCTGGGATATGGTTACCGGCCGGTGTCTACCCACGTTTGCCGGACACGCGGATGCCATCACCGCTGTGACTCTCGGTTACACCGGCAGATACGCCCTCTCCGGCGGCGGGGTTTCTGTGCCTCAGCATACCACCGGCCGGTTCGTGCAATCCGGCCCGATGCACTTATGGGAAGTCGCTACGGGCCGCTGCTTGTGCCGCTTCCCAGGGCATTCGGGCGCGGTGACTTCCGTTTGCCTCAGTATGGATGGATGCCAGGCATTGTCCGGCGGCACCGACCGAACCGTGAAGTTGTGGTCGATAGCCAGCGGCCAATGTTTGCGCACCTTCGCCGGCCACGAGGATGCCGTGACTGCTGTCGCGTTGACCGGCGATGGCCGCTATGCCCTCTCGGGCAGCGCGGACCGGACGCTCAAACTCTGGGTCCTCGACTGGGAGCTGGAAGACCGGCAACCTGCCGACTGGGACGAGCGCGCCCGCCCCTATCTGGAAACCTTTCTGACCCTGCACACGCCCCACATAACCGAGCCCGCCGAGGCACGCCGCCGCACGGTGAGGGAAATCATGCACTTACCCCTGTCGCGGCTGTTCAAGGCGACCCCGCGCGAGGAAGAGATCGATGAGGCCATGACGCGCCGCGGCCCACCGCGTTACGCCGAAAAAGATTTCCAGGCCCTGCTGCACCTGCTTGGCTGCGCGGGTTATGGCTGGCTGCGCGCGGAAGGCATTCGGTCGCAGCTCGAGGAAATGGTTCGCCAAGCAAAAGAAGCCGTCTGAGCAGCCTCGAGCCCGGTCATTGCCAGCGAAACCAGCGCAGCGCCAGCACAAAGCAAACCAGCGCCCAGCCCGCCAGAATTGCCAGCCGCCAGGATACGTCCAGCAACGAACTCCCCTCCAGCATCACTTCGCGCAGGGCATTATTGAGCTGAGTGAGCGGCAACGCCTGAATGAAGGGCTGCATGACTTTTGGAAAGTGCGCTGAGGAAAAGAATATCCCCGACAGCAGCCACATCGGCAGCATCACCAGGTTCATCAGGCCGGAGACAGTTTCGGTCTTGCCGGTGCGGCAGGCAACCAGCAGGCCGATGCCCGAAAACGCCAGGGCGCCGATCAATATCACCAGCGTCAGCGTGAGCAGGCTGCCGTGCAACGGCACCTTGAAGCCGAACCGTCCCACCAGGATGAGAAAAATCATCTCCGGCAGGACAAAGACGAGCCGGCTGACCAGGATGGAGAGCAGGAAATCGGGGCGGCGCATCGGCGTGGCCAGCAAGCGCTTGAGCAGCTTGCGGACACGCATGTCGACAATCACAAAGCCGACTCCCCACATGCCGCCGCCCATGAGGTTCATGCCCAGCAGGCCGGGCAACAAGAAGTCGATGTAGCGGTTACCTGGCTCCTTGATGAGCACATCCCGCGTTTGCCAGCTCTTCTGTCCCGACTGCCAGCGCTGCTCGTGATCGCCCGCTTGCACAAGCTCGATGCGAGCCTGCGAGCGCTGCACCACGGCATCGACCCGGCTGCGGGCCACTACGCTCTCCGGCCGTGTCGGGTCGTAAGCGTACTCGAAGCCCTGGGCGGTGGGAATCACCACGAGGGCGGTCTTGCCCGTCCGCAGGCGTTGCCGGCATGTCTCGGGGTCGCCAAGCTCAACTTTCAAATGGTCGTCCTCGAGCTGTTTCTTGAGGGTCGCGGCTTGGGATGCGAAGCCAGGCGCATTTTGCACATCCACCAGAGGCGGCTCAGGCTCGCTGTTCCAGAAAGCAATCCCCAGGCCCACCGCCAGAAGCACGGGGAAACCGTAGACCCAGAAGATAACTTCGGGTTCGCGAAGAAACTCCTTGAAGCGGGCCAGCATGAGTTGATAGAGAGGATTCCAGCGCTTCATGGCGGCTCGCTTGCGGCGCCCCGTCGGCAACGCTCCTTGGCACGTTACGAACGTGCGGCAGGGCTGGCATGTTGCCGAAGCCAGGCGATCAGGTCAACAAGGAAACAATGGGGGTCCGGCTCAAATTCTAATGTATGGTGCGCGGCGGGGTATTCGATGACCTGGCGATCCGGCGCGGCAAATTTCTCGACGAAGCGCCTGGTCGCGGCATTGTCGATGATGCGGTCCTTTCCCGCAAGCATCAGCAGGACTGGGACGCGCACGTGGGCGGGGACCGATTTCAGATAGCGATCCAACCGCACGCTCTCCACGAGGAAGCGGGCGCTGGCGCGATGGAGGCTCAGCGAATCGCCACGGAGGAAATCGAGCCACTTGGGCGTGCTGGTAAATAATTGCGGATCGTTCAGGGGGATGGCAAAGAGACGTTGCGGGGAAACCAGCCGTGCCCAGGCGATCCGCAGGCGCTCGGAGCGCGGGGGACGCACGAGCGGGCAAAATCCCGGGGAAAGCAAGACAATCCCGCTGATGTGCCTGGGCTGGAAGCGGGTCAGAGCTGCAGCCACTTTGCCGCCCCAGGAGATGCCGATCAGGAAAATCGGCTGCGCAGGGGAGGCCGTGTCCATCGCTTTACGCAAGTGCTCCAGGAACTCAGCGACATCCTGAAGCAGGCGGCGGAAACTGGGGGCGTCGCCGCGGGCTTCCTTGTTCATGCCGGAGCCGCGGCGATCGAGGAAAGACACTATGAAGCCGGCCTCGCTCAGTTTGCGGCTGGAGTGCTCGTACCAGCCAGCATGGCTCTGGATGCCATGCAGGCAAACGACGTGAGCCAGCGCGGAAGCTTGTCCGTCCGTGGCCGCATTTACATAACGCCGATACTGCAAGCGGTAGCCATCCGAGGTCTGAAAGGATTCGACGGTAAACGGGGCAGGCTCAGCCAAGCAGCGGCTCCTTGCGCAAGGTTACGCGCTCGACCGCCGGCGGATCCAGGACAACGCCCAGGCCAGGCCCCGTCAAGGCTGGGGCTTTGCCGCCCAGGCCGAAGGTCAAATCGGTCTTGCCCAGCGCCTCGCGGACCAGGCGCCGATCGTAGGAGCCTTCCAGATAACGCAGACCAGCCACACTCGTGGCGAAATGTCTACCGGCTGCCGAAAGGATCGCCGTTTCACCAATCTGGCAGCCAAGCTGATAGCCCAGGCCATGTTGCCGGGCAAACTGAGCCAGCCGAAGCGTCGGGATGAAACCGCCGCATTTGGACAGCCGCAAATTGAACAGATCGCAATGGTGCTGTTCGACGGCCTGCTCGGCGTCATATCGGCTGCACAGGGATTCGTCGAGCATGATGGGCGCATGAATCTCCTTCCGCACGTCGGCGAGACAGCGACTGTCTTCGTGCGACACAGGCTGTTCAACCGAAGTGATGCCGAACGGTTCCAGTTCGCGGATGCGCGCCGCGGCCTCGTTTGCCGGCCACGCTTCGTTGGCGTCGATGCGCAGATCCATGTTGCGGCCGGTGCAGCGGCGAATGCGGCGCAGGCGCTGCACGTCGTTATGGCCCGCGATGCCGACCTTGACCTTGAGTTGTCGAAAGCGATACAGCCGCATCAGGCTCGCTACCAGGAATAGTTTCGTGCCCCTTGCAGAAGTGATGGCGCCGCTGTATCGCACCTGGTCGCGCGGCTCATACAGGTCCGCCGCCAGCAGCTTGGTGACCGCCGCCAAGGTTTGCCCAAAGCGGCGGCCGGCGGCGTCAAGCAAGGCCAACTCCACGGCGCAGCGCGCCGCGTTTCCCTGGCAACCGCGGACATCCCCTGCAATGGGCGGCGTGCGCAGCCGTTCGGCCAGCGCCACGGCCTGATGAAAATCCCGGCACGGCTCTACCTGGGCGGCGAAATCGCTGCGCTTCAACAGTTCCAGCGCGGAGTCAATCGTCTCGCCCGTCACATACGCGCGCGGCACCCCCTCGCCGAAGCCTTCCGTGCCGTCGTCCAGCACACAGCGAACCAGCAGGTTATCGCTTTCGCTACGGACATGTGAGGCGTGGCGAATCGGGCGCTTCAACGGGATGCGCACGTGCAAAGCAGTCAACTCGGCGATCTTCAAGGAGACTCCTTCGGTCCTGTGGGACACGATTCCGATC
>DASZFN010000196.1:0-1805 GCA_035939715.1 Gemmataceae bacterium
AGCCGGCCGCAGTATGTGCCAGCGCATACGGCTTGGAAATGATGAAGCGGCGCTCCGCCAGCCGCTTGAGTGCTTCGTCGATCTTTTCGGACGGGAAATCCTGTTTGAGCTCGCGAACGAGCTGCCGAAAATTCTTGTTGCCTTTTCCTATCGCGGAGGCGAGCGTGCAATAGAGCTCGCCGTGAAGAAAGAACTTCCGGTCTTCGGAAAAGAGGCACACCGCATCGGGCGGCAGCACATAGACGCTGAAATTGGGGGCGAACCGCGGAACTTCGTTGCTGTCGTGCGGCGCAATACGGCCGCGGCGATCGCTCGTCATGAGGTGAGCACGCGCGCCTCTAGGCCGAATGCCGCAGAATGCGTGCGTCTAGACCAGGTCTCGGTGAGATCGCGCCCCGTGTGGGCAAAGGCGCGCGCGCACGAGCCTCGCACTCTGCGCGAGCTCGACTGCACGCGCGGCGCCCACTGGTTACGGAAATGGCGTCGTCGAGCCAGTAAGACCGTGCCCGCACCGAGCGCGTCATAAAGACCCGAGCAGGCGATTTTGCCGACCCTACAGTTCGAACAAAGCGCTTGAGTCTAGCAGACGCGGCAAACTCCCCATTGCCAGCAGCAGCCGCATCCGCCGCCGCAGCCTCCGCAGCCCCCGCAGCCTCTGGCACACCCTCTGCAGCCTCTGCAGCCCCGGCAGCCTCCGCAGCCCCGGCACCCACCGCACGCCCGGGCAATTCGTTCGCCGAGGCGCGGGGTTTCAGCCGTTTCCCTATCGAAGACGTAGAATGTTCCCAGGCTGACGTCCGCAATTTCTTCCTCGTTAAGGGTGATTTGGGGCGAGGCGGTGTCCCGCGATGGCATATCCGATGGCGGCAAGGCGGTTGCCGCGGATGCGCCACCCGTCAGCGATAGAGAGACGCCGACAACACCTACCACCGGTACGGCTTGCTTCCGACGGTTTCGCTTCGCAGCCTGCTTCAGATGTGGCATGTCGAATCCTCCCGTGCCTTCAGCGAATACTCGACGCCCGTATCGCTCTTGCTACGCTTTGCGCTGGCACGTTGCAAGAGCGATGACGCAAGCTGGCACAGCGACAATTGCATACCAACTTGCTGAACTCCCCAAGCTGAACAATCATTCATACGGCGCGCCCAGTCATCGCGTTCGAGTTACGAACGCCGTCGATAACCTGAACACCCCGCATGCAGTTCCATCTTCCACTCGAGCCACCGAGAGATGGTCCTCTATATTTTGCAAGGCGGACCAAATCGGCTCAAATGCGAGCGCAGCGGATACTTTGACGCGTGAGAGAAACAGACATGGTCGATTCGCACGGCCGTTTCGTCTGGTACGAGTTGGCGACCACGAACGTGGAAGCCGCCAAAGCTTTCTATGCCGAGGTCGTGGGCTGGGGCACGCAGGACGCGTCAATGCCTGGTGCCGCCTACACCCTGTTCACGGCTGGAGGGGTCCCGGTGAGCGGGCTGATGGGCCTGCCGGAGGACGCAAGGAATTTGGGCTTCAGGCCGAGTTGGCTCGGATACGTCGGGGTCACCGATGTGGATGCCGCTGCCGACCGCATCAGAGAGCTTGGCGGCGCCGTGCACGTGCCACCGCAGGATGTCCCCAACGTCAGCCGCCTTTCAATCGCGGTGGATCCGCAGATGGCAACGATTGCGATATTCAAATGGCTCAATGCCGCCCAGGCGCACCTCACCGACATGGACGCACTGGGCCGGGTCGGCTGGAACGAGCTCGTTGCCGCCGACTGGGAGAAGGCGTGGGCTTTCTACAGCGAGCTCTTTGGTTGG
>DASZFN010000197.1:0-1639 GCA_035939715.1 Gemmataceae bacterium
GAGTTCGTCGGCTTGGCTGCTGCTTGAACTGCTTCACCTGCCGGACGAGCCGGCAGGGGTCGGGGCGAATTCGGCGACCATTCCTAGCTGCCGAACTGTTTCACCTGCCGGACGAGCCGGCAGGGGTCCTGGCTCTTGTAAAAAGCCCAACTTCAAAACGCGCCGGCGAGATCCTCGCTAGCGCGTCGGTTACAATGCCGACCGAATCGTACACGCTGATTAGCGCGCCGCGGCAACCACCTTCTTCGCGGCCTCGGTTAAGCCGTTGGCGGTGGCGATATTCAGGCCGCTCTCGGCAAGCATCTTTCGACCCTGCTCCACATTCGTGCCTTCCAGGCGCACCACGAGCGGCACGTGAAAGCCGACTTCCTTGAACGCGGCCAGAATGGCGCCGGCGATGATGTCGCATTTCATGATGCCGCCGAAAATATTGACCAATACTGCCTTGACGCGCGGATCGGCCAGCAGGATGCGAAAGGCTTCCGTGACCTGCTCCTTGTTGGCGCCGCCGCCCACGTCGAGGAAGTTGGCCGGCTCGCCACCGTGGTACTTGATGATGTCCATGGTGCTCATGGCCAGGCCCGCCCCGTTGACGAGGCAACCGATGTTGCCGGTCAGGCTGATAAAGCTCAAACCCGCCCGGGCCGCACGCAGCTCGGCCGGGTTCTCTTCCGTTTCGTCGCGCAGCTTGTCGATGTCCGGGTGGCGGAAGAGCGCGTTGTCGTCAAAGGTCATCTTGGCGTCGAGCGCCAGCACTTCGCCTTTCGGGGTCACGACCACCGGATTGATCTCGGCCAGGCTGCAGTCCTTGTCGAGAAAGACCTTGCACAGGGCCGTCATCAAGGCCTCGGCACGGGGCGCCTGCTCGGCAGGGAACTCGAGATCGTAGGCCAGCCGCCGCGCCTGACAGGAATGCAAGCCCGCGTCTGGATCGACGGCTGCCTTCAAGATCTTTTCCGGGCTGCGCGCGGCCACTTCCTCAATTTCCACGCCGCCTTCCGCGGACGCCATGAGCACGGGCAGCCCGAGCGCGCGGTCGACCACCATGCCCAGGTAGACCTCGCGGGCAATATCGGCGGCCTCCTGCACCAGCACGCGGGAGACGCGCTGCCCCTCGGCGGCAGTTTGCTTGGTAACCAGCGGATATTTGAACATGACCTCGGCGACCCGGCCGCATTCCTCACGCGAACGGACGAACTTAACGCCGCCCCAGTCCTGGCCGCTATCCTTGAAACGGCCCTTGCCTCTGCCGCCGGCATGGACCTGCGCCTTGAGAACGACCGGCCCGCCCATGCGCTCGAAGGCCTGCTGCGCCTCGGCCGGCGAGGCGGCCACGATGCCGCGCGGCACGGCGGCGCCGGCCGCGGCCAGCAGTTCCTTTGCCTGATATTCGTGAATCTTCATTGCAAAATTCCCAGGGGAAAGACAACCCTTTCTTTATAGGACGCCGTTCGGAAGACGCCAGTCCGCGCCTCGTTCCCAGGCTCTGCCTGGGAACGCATTGTGCCTGAGGCTCCGCCTCAGGAGGCAGAGCCTCCAAGGCAGTGGGTTCCCAGGCAGAGCCTGGGAACCAGGAGCGACAGAACTCCGGCTCGCTCCTGGCATTGACCCTGGAATAAGCTGGTTTATACACTTTGTA
>DASZFN010000198.1:0-1640 GCA_035939715.1 Gemmataceae bacterium
CTGGGGTGTCTCTTGACCGTCTACCGGCAGAAAGCCTACACAGCAGTTCTGCGCTGTGGACAAGTGCAGGCAATCAAGGAGATAGCGGATGGCTCGCATCAGGCATATCGCACTCGTGACCGACGATCCGGCAAAGACCGCAGAATTCTACAAGGAGCAATTCGGCCTGACCGAGCTCTATCGCCGGCCGGGAGATACCGGTGAGAAGGGTGTCTGGCTCAGCGACGGTTACATCTATTTCGCAATCCTCAAATATGGCGAACCCGGTGCTCCGAAGCTCGGCGTCGGGCAGACATCCGACCTGCGCGGCATTCACCACATCGGGTTTTATGTCGACGACGAGCAGGAGACGGCCAAGCACCTGAGGGAAGCGAACTACAAGCCCGTCCCGATCCCGAAAACCGAAAGGGCGGAAACGACCCCGATGGGCGACGCCGTCAATCTGAAATACCTCGGCCCGGACGAGGTGCAGATCGATATCCGCAGCCGCGGCTGGAATGAAGCAATCAGCTTCGGCATGCAGCGCTATGAGCTAACCCCGGTTGTAGAAAAAGAAGCCGCCGAATAAGCGGCAAGCCGAGACCCGGCGGGCGGCGTTCCCGCTCGCCGGGCTAGAGCCGTCCTCAGTCCGTGGGCACAGGCGGCGTGAGCTAGTGGCGTTCCCAAGGCGGAAATAACTCGTCGGGGTCGTTGACCCAGACGAATGGTATGCCGTGCTGATCGGCGCAGTCGAGGACGTGCCGAAACTCCGTGCCTACCGGACTTTCCAGCTTGCTCTGATCAATGAGTCCCGACTCGCCGTGCGCAAAGCGCCAGCTTCCCATAATATGACTGGGATCGGCCTCGCTCCGGTGGACCTTGAATTCGATGTACCTGGCGCCGCCGGCCTCTTCTTTCCCCTCGATGACCGCAACCACAGAAGTCTCCCAAGATTGAAGGAATGGCATCGCGGCGCTTCGACGCTTCGTGGTGATTGGTATTTCCTTTGCCGATCGGATGCAAGGACGCGGCGATGATCTGGGCCGCGGCGTGGGCAAAAGCTCGTCGCGTAAGTTCAAGTCGTTATTACGAGGCGCCCCAAGGCGTCAAAGCAATCTCGATCGCATAAGCGCGTATCGGCCCGAGATTGCTTCGCTCCGCTAGCAAGAAACTAGGCCATGGTAACGCCAGCTTGCTCTTCCTGTCATTGCGAGCGAAGCGAAGCAATCTCGATGCCGGAGACTCTGCGATGACGAGATTGCCGCGGCGCCTGCCGGCGCCTCGCAATGACGGATGTGGAACGCGGGTTTCATCCAGCGAGGTCGGCCGCCCGGCCGGTGTGGGACTCGCAATGACGCGGTAGCAGGGGCGCATATCTTGAAGCTGGACAAACATCGGCCAAGTTCAAGAATACCTGCTGCCCGGCGCGACCGACGACAACACGGTGGACAATCGCATCCAGCATTGGTCACTATCCGCACCCTTGGACCGCAACAGCAGGAGGAAATCCCATGATTGACCTGTATTTCTGGCCAACCGGCAACGGCAAGAAGGTCATCATCCAGCTTGAGGAGTGCAGCCTCGCCTACACGATCAAACCGGTCAACATCGGGCGCGGCGACCAGTTCGAAGCCGGCTTCCTGAAGATCGCGCCCAACAAT
>DASZFN010000199.1:0-11137 GCA_035939715.1 Gemmataceae bacterium
CATGGCCGGCGAAGCGGCGGCGTAGTCCGCCATCGGGGCCGTAGTCCGCACCGCGGCGTAGTCCGCACCGCGGCGTAGTCCGCATCTGGACAATTGACACGGAATCAGGTTCTCAGCCTCGGAGAGGCGGTAGTTGATAGCCAGGGGTGTCAACCCCTGGAAAACGGCCGCATCAAACGATGAGCCCCGTGAGGGGCGACAGTGCTCGCTCTGTCGCCCCTCACGGGGCTTTATGATTCTGCTTCCTTTCCAGGGGCTCACGCCCCTGGCTATCCACTGCCGCCCCGTTGGGGCTCAAGCAATGAATTGACGCCCTTTCGGGTTCGTACTCAGCGATACGGATAGCCTACGGGAGAAGCGCTACCTGGAACATTTTGAATGGCTGGCGCAGGCGGAGTGCCAAACTGCGGCGGGCCGAGGCGCACCGCAGGATGCCAGGGATCAGACGCGGCCGGCTGCTGAACAATAGAATTCGTCCTCGGGTTCGATTCCGTAATCTGGTTGTAATCGGGCAAATATCCCGGCCGGCTGGCGGCTTGCTGGCGCGGCAGATCGGACCAGCTAGCGCCGTGTTCGGTCTCCGGCGCCTGGGCGCGGAAGATTGGCGAGCGCTCATCCGGCAGCGGCTGCACGGGTGGCGCCGTGAGGCGCACGACCACGCGGTTGGCCGTCTCCATCGGGGTGTTCGCATTATTCTTGGCGATCAGCGTGGGGGCCTGCTGCGGTCTCGGCTTGCGCAAGGAATCGATCCAGGCCTGCTCGAGTTGATTGACGTTGGAAAACCCAAAACAGGTCTGCGCCGCAACATCCCAGCCGCTCTGCATCCCATAGCCGACAAACTCCAGGAACTTCCTGCGATTGCTGGTCTCGACCAGGAAATCCGCCACCGAATAACCCTCGGCATAAAGGGAGCCGACGTCATTCGGGTACTGCGTCAGCATGAACAGGCGGCTAAGCGGAATGGCATGATGGGAGTTGATGATCTGCCGAACCATCAGGTCGTGCCGGTTTTTCTCCAGGTCGTCTTCGGACAGGACCGCCCCGCCTTCATCCGCCCAGCGCGGCACGGGGCGGCGAAAGTAATGGGCAAAGACGGTGTGGGTCACCTCATGCGGCAAGACGCTTGCGACCAGGCGATCGAGCGGGCCTTCGATGTGCATGGTTTGCCAGACGTTGCCGCCCATGAAATTGAACGAGGTGGCTCCGCCTGCGCCGTTGGCAGTCACCGTGACGCGCAGGGGGCAGCGTTCCGGCCAGTTGGGCATCTCCCGGCCGAGCCACTGCACCGCTTTTTCCTTGCGATAGTATTCCGCCCATTGACCGATGGTCTCGGCAATCTGCGGCGTCTGTGCTTCCACCAGAAAGTTCGTCGTGGGATACGCTGCGCCCATGGAGGCGAGGATGCTCGCGACCATGAGGACGAGATAATGGCGCCTGGCCATGAGCCTGCCTCCTCTTGAAGCTGGGGCGAAAGTCGAGAAAGGGGACAAGTTCCTGCGGATGTGTCCGCTGCAAGTCTACAGCAAAAGTTGAGCCGGGCTTGAGAGATGCCCGGAAATTGTGCCCCCGAGTGCGCCCAATCTAGCGGCCGCACGGAGGTTAGGGATCTAATCACGTACCCCGTGAGACGGGGTTAGTGGTCGAGAACTCTTGTAATTCTTACAAGCCCGGCAAGATTTCCAGAAGATCGGCAGTGGGACACGATTCCGATCGTGTCGGCAGAGCGGCCACGATGGCATCTGTCCCTCGAACCATCTACTTTTTCGCAGAAGTCGCTGCCGCACCGGGAGGCAATAATTCCTTGATAAGCTGGCCGTTGGCGCCATTGTAAAGGCGAACGACCCCCTCCTCCCCGCCTGCGGCCACGACCTTGCCGTCCGGGCTTACGCCAACCGCGTAGACAAAATCCTTGTTGCCGCCGAACGCCAGGCCGCCGCTGCCGTTGTCCACGTTCCAGAAGCGCACCGTCTGGTCGCCGCTGCAGGTCAGGATTTCCGAGGTCTTGCCCTTGAAGAGGAGTCGCGTGATTTGCTTGGCGTGGTTGCCGAACGTCCGCACCTGCTCGCCCTTTTCGTAATCCCAGACCTTGATGACGTTGTCGGCGCCGGCACTGGCGAGCAGTTTGCCGTCGGCTTTCCAGCCCACGTCGAGGACATGATGCGTGTGGCCTTCGAAGGACTTGAGGAACTTCCCTGAGGCCACGTCGAACACCTTGACAAACTTGTCGGCGCTGCAGGTGGCGAGCATACGGCTTTCCGGGCTGAAGCAAACACCGAAGACCTGATCGCTGTGGCCGCCCTTGATGTCCTGAAGGAGCTTGCCACTGGGCATGTCAAAGATCCTGATCTCGCCGTCCTGACTGGGCGCGCCGCCGCCGGTTGCCAGGAATTTGCCGTTTGTCGAAAAGGCAAGAGCCACCACGCGGTCGGCGAAACCGCTGAGTTTGGCGCGCACGGCGCCGGTCTGTGCATCCCACAGGATGACTTCCTGAAAGGCGCCGCTCGCCAGCAGTTTCCCGTCGGGGCTGTACGCGAGGGCATCGACAATCGCCAGATGGGCGGCCCGCAAAGGCTGGTTGTCGGGCAGCGTCAGCTCCGGGTTCGAGAGCGAACGGAGGTACGCTCCCGTGGCGGCATTGTAGAGGTGGATCTGGTTGCCCCGCCCGGCCGCCAGCGTGGACTTGTCCGGGCTCACCGCCAGCGCCCGCACCGGGTGCACCGAAGCCGGCAGACCGATCAGGCTCGCCTTGGGCTTTTCCCGCCGCATGCTAGGCGCCTTGGCACCCTGATCGATCCAGAGCTTGATGAGAGCAAGCTCCGGCGGCGTCAGCGGCTCCTCGCCCTTGGGAGGCATGAACGGCTTTTGCGTCTTGCCCGCGGCCTTCACGAGAAGACTGCCGGTTGAGTCGCCCGGCACGATGGGCCGGCCGCGTTTCCCGCCCCTCATGAGCGATTCGTATGTGCCCATGTCGAGCTGTCCCTCGGTCACCGAGCCCGCATGACAGGTCTGGCATTTGTTGACCAGCACCGGCTCGATGTCCCGGTCGTACGTGACCGGCTCCTTGCGGTCGAGCTTGATGACCGGCACCGGCTGCACGGCATTCTTCGCATTCTTCTGCTCGGCTACGACAAGGCCGGGAACCGTGACGGCCAGGCATATCCCAAAAACAAAGCGCATGCATCCTCTCCCGTAGGGCAGGTTTCTAACCTGCCGTTAGCCAGGCAGGCTCCAAGCCTGCCCTACTTGACCACGTTGACGTTGAGCTTGGTTTCGTGCGTAACGGTGATATCCCCATCCAGCTTGGCCACGGCGCGAACGATCAAGTTCGGGCGATTGCCCGGAATAGCATCCGCGGAAGCTTTGAGAATCAGCTTCGCCTCGTTCTTGCCGGCCGGAATACTGATCTCCGCGGCATTCACGCCCTTGACGTTGGCCGGCAAGATAAACTGTACCTTGAATTCGCCCGTGAAGTCGTGAAGCCGATTGACCTTCACCACCACCTCCGCCTCTTTACCGACTTTCACTGCAGTATTGGCGTTGCCCAGGCTCAAGGCAGCCACCTGCGCTGGCAAGACCGTGATACTCACCGGCGTCGCCGGCAAGACGACATTGATGTTCGGCTTCTGTTTGGCCTGCGGGTCCTTGTTGTAGGGCATTTGCGCTACGCCGTGGACGACGACATTGTAAGTGCCCGGCGCTGCATTGGACTTTACGTCCAGCACAGCCGTGGCGTCATTCTTACCGGCGGCAATGTTGAGCGGTTGGTTGTTGTTGACGGTTACGCCCGGCGGCAGATGCGTCTGCGGCTCGATCGCGGCCACCTGCACCGCGGCCTTGAAATCCGGCCAGAGCCGGTCGATCTTCAGAGCGAGGTTGGTCTTCGTTCCCTGGAGCACACGCATCTTCTCCGCCTTCGCGGCCAGGCTGAAGGGCGCCTTGTCGCGCACCGCCAGCACCAGGTTGCGATCGAGCCGGCTTATCGGCGGAATGCCTTGCTGCGGCACGACTGGCCAGGTGATGCTTGCGGAACGTGCTTCGCGGACGACGGTCTGGCCGTTAATGTTCGCGGTCGCCTTGATCTTGATCTCGCCCGTCCAGGCTGGTGCCGTGGCGGCAGCCGTCAAGACAAGAGCCGCCTCGCGCAGCCCTTGCCCGATCACCTGGGGAGCGCATGTCACGCCTGCCGGCAGACCTTCGACAGACAGGGTGATCGGCCCATTCCAGCCTTCGCTGCGCCAGGCCAGCACCGCGTACGCTTCGCTGCTCCCCTGGTGCACACAGCAGCCATCGGGCCGCGACGGGTCAGGGGCCAGGGCGATGATACGAAAATCCGGCCGCTCCGGAGCAATGCGCACGTGGTAGAAATGTCGCGGGCCCGTGTGATTGTCGGCGTCGTGGCTCGAGACCATCATTTGATAGCGTCCGTCTGCAGGCGCGGTAAAGCGATAGGCGGGCGGATCCTCATTGCGCGTGAAGAAGCGGACTTGCGAAAGCACGTCATTATTGTCGTCCAGGTCGGCAAGCTGCTGCTTGTCGGGTTTGAAAAGCTGGAAATACATGTCGGTGGGCGAGCCCAGGCGGTCGCTGAAGACTTCAATCGAATAGAGATCGCCCTTTTTGGCGGTGAAGGCATACCAGTCGCGGTCGTGGCGCTTTTCGACACGGCCGGAGATCTCGCAAGGCAGCGTTATCTCCTGAGCCGTTTGGGCTGTGTCGTTCGCTTCATTGTCAAGAATTACGGGCGCCCGGGCGTAGGTGAGCAAAAATGCGTTGGACACGCCCGAGGCATTGCGCGCGCGAAACTCAAAGCCGTCCAGAGCCGCGGCCTTTGGCGGAATGTAGCCGCTGAACGCCAGGCGCTGCAAAGCGCCCGGGTCGGCGGAAACGTGCAGGGGAACATTAGCCTTTTCCAGAACGCTGCCGTCTTCGATGGCTGTCGGATCGGGCCGCCCGCCCGGGAGATTGCGCCCGTAGACGGTCAAGCTGGTTGTCTTCCCCGGCTCAACAACGACGGGCTGGACCGCGTCAATCCACGGGGCGGTCGAGATCGTCAGGCGATAGAAATGCTCCGGGCTGCCCTGGGAATGCGTGAACTCATAGAGGCGCACATAGTAATCGCCGTCGGCCGGCAGCGTGCAATCGACCAGCGCGTCATGATTGCGGTAGTGGCGGTTGAAAGCCAGTTGGCTGCCCCGGCTATCGTAAAGTTCCAGGGCGGCCAGCAGCCGGCTGTCGATGGTCGACGCCAGGCAACTGACGACGACGCGCTGGCCTTTCTTGCCGTGAAAGACATAAAAATCCACATCGGTGGGGGCCGCAATCACGCCGTTGACCGTGCTGTTGATCTCCACGCGCTGGGCCTGGGGCACGTCGTTATTCGGTTCCTTTTCCAGAACTTCCGTCTGGTCGCCGACAACAAAGGCGCGTGGGTTGCTTACGCCCCACTTGTTTACAAGCCGGACATCGTGAATCCCCACGGGAGTGCCTGGAGCAATGGTCACCTTGAACGTGGTCGCTTCAAGCTTGGGCGCGTTCTTCTTCTGCTTGGGCATGGGTTTCTTGGGGTCGGGTGGAGGCGGAGGGGGCGTGGCTGGTTGAATGGGCTCGGCCTTTATGCCCGGCTGACTGAACAAAAGCCCTTCGGGAGCTTCAATATCCTGGCCGGTGAAAGTCACTTCCAGGCTGCTGCCGGCTTTGCCGCCGCACGGCGACAGCGAAAACAGCCGTGGCGCAGGCAGGCCGGATGACGGCACCGGCTGCTGGGCCAGCGCGCGCTCCGCCATGATGCATGTCAGCAGAGTAGCGAGAACTTGCAATAGTCGCACGCGCCCGCCCGGAGGGCGTAGCACTGTGTACAGCATGTCTCATACCCCCGAGAGGACAGCTCTTGCCTTACGTCGTCGCGCTGCCCGAGTGCAACGCATGGGCCGGCGGCTTTCCGGTTGCCGCCACATTGGGGAGGCGGACCATTTACGGCCCGCAAAACATTGATCCGCTGGGCGGGTGGCAACGGCTAAAGCAGCGGAGCCTGTAGCCGGTTGTAGGCGATTTTCTTCAGTCTTGACGTTGTATTGAGGATGGTAACGGTTATCGCCCTGCCGGTCAAGTCGCCCGTCCACGACAGTAGTGCCTTGCTTGGCATAATGTCGCCTTTCGCTCCGCGAAAGGATGTGTTTTCGCGGAGCGAAAGCCGACAAACAGAGACAGTACGGTTCTGACCAAGGCACCTTCCCTACCTTGCAGAATTTACATCCCTATAAAACCTCAACAAGAAGCTGTCAGCCTGCAAGTGACCGGTTGCATCGCTGTTCGCCAATAACCGAGGCCCGAATCATGCCAGTCCAGCAAGTGGTTCTAGTTGTCGCCGTCACTTTCGCGGCCTGCCTGGTGCTGTACTTCTTGCTCATTCTCGTCCTGAGCGGCTTCAACTTCAGCCGCATTCGGCTGGCGCTGCGGTGCGAATTGAAGGCCCTTCGGGATCGATCGTTCAAGGAAAAAGTGGAGCCGTTGCTGCTCTCGGCAAAATCGAAGCCCGCGACCGCGCCGAAGCCGTCCGCCGCGCCACTCCGCTTGCTGGCCCTGCTGCAGCGCGAGGGCAGGTTGCTGGACTTTCTGCTCGAAGACATTCACACCTATCCGGACGTCGACGTCGGCGCCGCCGTGCGCGACATTCACCGCCAGTGCCAGGCCGCCATCAAGGAACATCTTGTGCTCGAGCCGGTGTTGCCCAGGCCGGAACGATCGGAAGTCGAGATCCCAAGCGGCTTCGATCCCGCTGCTGTCCGCCTGACCGGCAATGTTACCGGCCAGCCGCCTTTCAAGGGCACGCTCCAGCACCACGGCTGGCGCGTCAAGGAGATCAAGCTCGCCCCGCCGCCAGAAGGCCAGGATGAATTTATTATCATGCCCGCCGAGGTCGAGCTGCCCTGATAGGTTAGTCAGTAGCCAGTAGTCAGTTGCAACTGCTGGCTACTGACTACTGGCTCTTATGGAATGCAGATTGCCCTTGCTGTCAAAGGCGAGCGGGACAGCAGGGCTGACGGGTTCAAACTTGGTCCGGCGCTCGGCCATTTCGAGACAGGGTTCGGAGAGCTCCACCTCTTCCAGATGCAGGGTATCGCGGATGTGCAAGATGCGGGCGTTCTCCGGAGCGCGCGTGCCGACGATGGCGAGAGCGGCATCGAGCACTTCACGATCGGTTTCAAAATGCACGGGCAGGTTGGCGCCTTCGGGATAGCCGGCGGTCAGGCAGTTGATCACGGTCGCGCGGTAGTTCATGGAGCGGACCAGGCGCGTGCTGGTAAAGTCGGCGTTGCCGATGCCGGCCGCGTTGCCGTGCGTATGCTCGGACAGTCCGCGCACATAGATCAGGCGCATGAGCGGCTGCCCGTCAGGGGCCGGCGCCATGCGAAAGGCGCGCTTGCGGCCGACCACATTGGTATCCATGCCGGAGCCGCTGATGTCCTTGCCGATTTCATCCACAATAAGAAGATCCGCCTCGCGATAGGGAAGCCGGCCGAGCCACTCCTTGGCCCTGGTAAGGAGATATTCCTCGCGCGGCTCGAACGCATCCGGCGCCACCCCTTCGATGAGCGCCGTCTCATCGTAGCCGTTCTCGACGATCCCCAGGCCGAAGGCGATCGGTGACCGTTCGCGCACGGCGCGGCTCACCGAGCGCACCACCTGGTCGTAGGGCTGTTCCAGGAGAATGCGGTGATAGGCGAGCGCCCCGGCGTGCTTGCCCAGACCAATCATCATCATCTTGAGGAGCCCGCTTTCGACCGGGCCATGATAGCCGGTGTGCGGCTTGACGCGCGCGACAACGCCGATGTGATCGGCTTCCGAAGCATGACGGTCGAGCACGACCGGGAAGCCTTCCGAGGTGGCGCCGAGCGAAACCACTTCCATGGACGCCTTGATCGGCGCGCCGACAAATTCCTCGGTAATGCCGTAGCTTTCCAGTACCTGGCGCTGACCTTCCGCGGTGCCGCCGCCGTGGCTGCCCATGGTGGGCACGAGGAATGGCCGCGCCCCCAACTCCTTGAGGAAGCCGGCGACCGTCTTGAGAATCATGGGAACATTGGCAATGCCCCGGCTGCCGGCCGTGAGGGCAACGGTGTGTCCGGGCTTGATTTTCCGGCCCAGCTCCAGCGGCTCCAGCGCGGCGCGCACGCCGCCGGGCACATTCTCCAGCCGCGGCCGTTCGAACTGCTGACGAACCCGAAGCATCTTAGGATAAGGCATATCAAGCTCCCAGGCTTCTCGTTCCCAGGCTCTCTGCCTGGGAACGCACTGCCGCGAGGCTCTGCCTTGCGTCGCGGCACTCCGCTGCCGCCCAGCGTATCAAGGAGAACCTCTTGCTGGCTGAAAAACTCTCTTATAATATACTCGTTCACACTGCTGCCGCGAAGGCAGCGTCCGGGGGCGTAGCTCAATTGGTTAGAGTACCGGACTGTCGATCCGGTGGTTGCGGGTTCGAGTCCCGTCGCCCTCGCTAGGCGTAAAGATAAGGCTGATACCAAGTTAAACCGTGGCAGTCCACGTCGGGCAGCGCGGCCCTGAATCCCGAAGAAGCGCGGAAGTCTTCCGCGCGACCAAGAAAGGGGTTGGGTCCATGTCCGAATCACGCGTTCCTAAGTACCGTCGTCACAAGCAGAGCGGTCAGGCCATCGTCACCTTGCCGGACGGCCTAGGGGGCAGGAAGGACGTCCTGCTGGGCGAGTTTGGCAAAAAGGAAAGCCGGGTGGAGTACGCGCGCGTCATCGCCGAGTGGGAGGCGAACAGCCGCCGCCTGCCGCAGCCCGCGAGCAAGCAGTCCGACTTCACCGTGCGTGAGTTGATGGCCGCGTTCTGGCAGCACGCCGAGCAGCACTACCGTAACCCAGATGGCACTCCCTCCACCGAACTGGAAAGCTACAAATTATCGCTGCGGCCAGTCAAGGAGTTGTATGCGGGCACCAAGGCGTGCGAGTTCGGGCCGCTGGCGCTGAAGGCCGTCCGCCTGAAGATGATCGATGCCGGCATGTGCCGCGGGGTCATCAACCAACGCATCGGCCGCGTCCGGCGCATGTTCAAGTGGGGAACCGAGAACGAACTGGTGCCGCCGAGCGTGTTGCAGGGCCTGGAGGCAGTGAGCGGCCTGCAAAAGGGCCGGTCAGCGGCCAGGGAGACAAAGCCCGTCAAGCCCGTGCCCTTGGCGTTCGTGAATGCAACGCTGCCACATGTCCTTCCTCAAGTCGCGGCCATGATTCAGCTTCAACTTGTAACCGGGATGCGGCCGGGGGAGGTCTGCATCATGCGGGCCATCGACCTGGATACGACGGGCAAGGTGTGGCTGTACCGTCCCGGCAGTGACCAGGAGCACGGCGTCCACAAGACCGCTCACCGCGGCCATCACCGCATCGTTCCCATCGGGCCACAGGGCCAGGCGATCCTGCGGCCGCATCTCAAGACCGAGCTGTATGCGTACCTATTCTCGCCGCGTGACGCGATGTCTGCCTTTCGTGCCGGGCAACGCGCCAACCGGAAAAGCCGCGTGCAGCCAAGCCAGGTGAACCGGCAGCGGCGCAACCCCAAGAAGAAACTTGGCGACTGCTACGACTCACGATCATACGCTCAGGCAATCGCGAAGGGCTGCACGAAAGCCTACCCGCCGCCAGCGCCGCTTGCACGCAGGGAGAACGAGACCAGGAAGGAATGGAAAACGCGGCTGACCGTGCAGCAGAAGGAGGAGTTGCGTGCCTGGTATCGCCTGCATCACTGGCACCCCCACCAGCTACGGCACAACAAGGCGACCGAGGTGCGCCGGGAGCACGGCCTGGACGCGGCCCGCGCTCTGTTGGGCCATCGCAGCCCGGTCGTGACAGAAGTTTACGCCGAACTCGACCTGGGCAAGGCCATCGAAGTCGCGCTGAAGTTGGGATGAATCCCCTTTTGCGGCGGCTAGGCTGATCCCCGAAAAGTGGAAGTCTCACCACCTGCCGCCGCATCCCTTTGAGACGCCAGAAGGAGACGCTGGCATGGCACGCAGAGCTAACCGTCAACGACAATCAGTGCCTTCGCTACCACTGAAAGCGGCGGGCGTGGACTTTGCACGTTGGCTGTCCATCGCCGCCGAGGACTCACCATTCTTACGTGCTGTCATCGAATCGAAGGATCAGCAGTGGGATAAGCCGATGGAACAGATCCGCTACTACTACGAGAAGCTTGAAGGCCGGCCCTTGCACAGCTACAGCGGTGACCTGGAACCTTACTTCGCCGTCCACCATTCCGATATCCGGCTCGACCAGATCCGGGCCATGTCGTCTGTCGAGTTGGCCAAAATCCTGCGAAGGGATTGGAAGCGCAGGCAAAGAAGGGCAAAGGGCAAGATCCCGCCCGACCGTCGCACGCGCCCCCTGACTCTGCGTGAAGCAGCTAGGCTGATGGGGTTTGGCGGTAACAAGGGCGGGGCGGCACAACTGAAGAGACACATCGAGGTTCGCGCACTCAAGGCAAAGAAGCAAAGCCGCCAGGCGTATGTCTTTGACCGAACGGACTTCCCCGAATCCAACTGGCCGAAACTAGCCTGAACTGGCCCGAAGTGGCCAAGCCCCCTCCGAAGCCGAGCAATAATTGCCCTCGTGTGCAAGCCAACACGGCTAGTGCTAATCAACGCGAGGCGCATCAATCATGTTTGACATCAATGTGGAAACCCCTTTGGCCTTAACCCAGGCCGCTCTCCTTGTTCCCCCTGGACATGGCGGGAAAAAGACGCACATTAGCACCCTGCTGAGGTGGATATTGACCGGCGCGAAAGCCCCTAACGGTGCAACCGTCCGCCTGGAGGCCGTCCGCCTTGGCGGGCGATGGTTGACGTCGAGAGAGGCTCTGCAGCGCTTCGCGGAGCGGCTAACTCCGAAATTTGATGACGAGCCGGCGGACGTGCCCCGCTCACCTGCAGCCAGGCAGCGGGCGAACCGACGTGCCGAGAGGGTGCTGGAACGCGCGGGCATCTGAGGGATGCGGTTAGTGAAATGATCGCGGCGAAACTATACCGAGGTGCCGAGTCTCTGGCCGACCTGGCCGAGGTCGCCAATGCTGCGCACGCCGCCGGCGAGGCTGCGATGCACGCGGGATTGGAACACTACCGCCAGGC
>DASZFN010000200.1:0-3973 GCA_035939715.1 Gemmataceae bacterium
AGCAGTGTCGCGCGGATCCGCGATACCATGACCGCCGATACGCTCACCATCAACGCGGACGATAACAACAACGTGATTCACCTGCACAACGGCCCGCTCGTGAACGGAGTCCAGACCGACACCGTGCACGTCGCCGATGTCCAGCAGATCGCCGACGACGTCGATGATTCCCAGGAAGGGGACCAGACTGCCACGGATGATGACGGCGATCAGGGAATGAACGATCGCCAGAGCGACAACAGCCAGGGTGACGACAATGGCCAGGGTGATGACAACCACCAGGGCGACGACAACGGCCAGGGCGACGATGAGCACGAAGGCGGCACCAGCTTCCCGTCACTCAGCTTTGCCAACAAGACCAATGTCGTCATCAATGGCCTGGGAGGCGACGACCTGTTCGTGGTCAACGTCAGCAAGACCGCGGCGGGACTGAAGAACTTGACGCTCGACGGCGGCAGCGGCACCAACGTGCTTGCCGCCCGCAACTTCCCGCCGGGCGTCACGGTGACGCAGACCAATATCCAGAAGCAGGTCAGCGACCCCGACGACATCTTCATCGAGGAGATGTTTGAAGAGCGGCTGGATCGGCCGGCGGGGTCCCAGGAAGTGGCCGCGTGGAAGGCCGTGCTCAACAGCCCGGCGGGACAGGCGGGCGTGGCCCTGGGGATCGAGCAATCCCCCGAGGCGCGCACGCTGCTCGTCAAGCAGATGTACACGCGCTATCTGGGCCGCCAGGCGGTCCACGGCGAGGAGCAAGGTTGGGTCAACGCCCTGGTCCGCGGCACGACCGAGGAGGCCGTGCTGACCGCCATCCTGGCATCGCCTGAGTTCTACGCCCGCGCCCAGACGCTGGTCACGAGCGGCACGGCGGACCAACGGTTTATCCAGGCCATGTATCAGACGCTCCTCAACCGCCCGGCCTTGCCGGCCGAAGTGAGCGGCTGGGTGGCCGTGCTACCCACCATCGGCCGCGTCGGCGTGGCCATGGGCTTCGTGGAGTCGAACGAATTCCGGGCCGGGACGATCGCGGCCTTCTACGCGACGTTTCTCCAGCGCAGCGCCGACCAGGCCGGGCTCAACGGCTGGGTAACCTCCGGCCTGGACCTCGGGCATGTCCGGGAAGCCATTGAAGCGAGCCCCGAGTTCATGCAGCGGGGTTAAGCCATCCACCCAAGCAAAGAGCGGGGAACCTCTCCATCCCTGCAACGTGACGGCGCAACTGATCGGGACGTTTTAGGTTCTCGCAGAGCACGCAGAGAGCGCAGAGAAAGACAGAAGCACAGGTCAACACGAAGGGCACCAAGACCACGAAGAAACGCAGCGGCAACTTTCTCCCTCTGGTTTTCTCTGCGCTCTCTGCGAGCTCTGCGAGAACCGCATTTTTTGACTGCCCTTCCCGTGCGCCAGCCACCATTTCGCCCATACGCGGATAGCGTGTTCCGTATTGGGGTCTTCGTGTCCACCGGCAAAATGGAGCACGAACGGATGCTGGTCGGTAATTCTCTCCAGGGAATAGGTGGCAATGTAGCGTACCGCGCAGTGATGATAACGAACCCAGCGAAGTAAATAGGAACCGCCTTGGGGCCATGAGCGATTATCGGTTCTGCGAATTCTCGCAAAATAGCTCTATGGATCGTCCCGTTGCCGGGCCACTTCATTATCCATCCGTCAGCCAGGATTCGCTTACCTGATGATGCCGGCCATTTGCCAACGGCAAAAGATTCAAAAAGCGCATCAATTTCCTCGGCCAGTTGCTTATCGGTCCCAAGATGGCGATAGCCCGGATCGACAGGCTGATCGAAGTCTTTGGGTGGCTCCCCGGTGACAGCTTCGTAAATCACGCCCGGGCCATAGGCAATGAGCAAGGCTGATATGCCGGCAAGCACAGGTAATGCTAACCATGCCAACTTGGGTTTCGGCAATTGCTCCATGCCGAAGATTCTACTGCTAAAAATGAACGGCGCATGGAAAAACCCGGCATCGTGCCAGGTATTTTCTCATCGCGACATTTGCCTTGAATTGCGGCGTGTCGTCGGGGCTGGAGTCTTCGAAAGCCCCGGCCGGGGCGCAGTATGGTCCCCCAAGGCAGCGCCGCCAAAAAGCCCATCGCTGACCTTGCTAATCTCAGGCTTCATAAATCTTTGTTCTTAGCCTGCTTTGTCAGTGCACGTGGCACGGAAAGGGCTGCCCGCCGCCGGTGACAGCGCGACACGCCCTTCGGAGCTACGTCAGAGCCTGCCAACCTTGCCTTGTGTTGCGACTTTCCCCACAATAAGCGGTTCACGCAGGGAGAGAGCAGTCCGGTATTCCTTCCCGCCGCTGCTAAATCTCAAGCCCCTGACCAAGCGTTACGGATTTCGCCTGCCCCTTTATGGAGTATGTGTGATGGGTCGAAGTGTTATGCTCGCCGTCCTGGGCTTCGTTTACATGACCGGACCCGCGTTGGCTGGCGAGGACGCGCTCGCCGAGGTCAACGCCGCCCGCGCGGTCCGCGGCTTGAAGCCTTTCCTCAAGGACGCCGATTTGACAGCCGGCGCAATCAACGTTGCGGATTTCCGAGCTGCGCGCTTGATGGCCGGCCATACGGGCAATGATTTCGTCGGTCTGCCTGAGGGTTGCACAGCAACCGCTGCGGGCTGCGCGGCGTGGGAACCATCCTGGGGATGGGGCGCGTGCTGCACCTATGAGAATCACAGGTATGCCGGAGCTGCATGGGCAATCGGTCGAGATGGCCGGCGCTACATGCACCTGTTCGTGAGATGACACTAGCGTGAATCACGGCGTCACTCCCGGCTACCCGCTTCCCTTGGTCTTGAGCTGCCTGACCCTTTTCGGCGAAAAAGTCAGTGCGCACGATTCGGCAGCATTGTAACCCGAAGCGCCAGCGAGGGCCTCCTGCCGAGCAAGGCCCCTCGCTGGCGCTTCGGGTTACAATGCTCCAACATCCTGCACGATCATAAAGCAGAGGAACGGCGTACCAACGACAAACACCGGACCAGCCGCAACCCAGCCGCCGCCGTCTTGGGCTGGGGGCCGCAGGCCGGGTCGTAGGCCGTTGGAGCTACCTGAGTCGGTCGTCTTTAGCATGTTGTTGGCTGGGCAGTCACCTTTTTCTCCACCTGGAATCATCATGCGTTGGGCGGACCTCTGGTGGCTTTTGGGACCGTTGCTTCTTTCCTCACCGCCGGCTCTTGCAGGCGATTCGACGGTCCACGGCGATTACTTTGTGGCGACCAATGGCAGCGATCAGAATCCGGGCACGCAGGATAAACCCTTCGCGACGATAGGGAGAGCCAGAGACGAGGTGAGGAAAAAGATCGGCGCAGGACTTCAGGCCGATGTCTGCGTTCTAATCCGTGGAGGAACATATCAACTCCAGGAACCGTTCGTCATCGGTCCCCAGGATTCAGGAACAGACAAACACGCCATCACTTACGCCGCCTTTCCAGGGGAGAAACCGCTCTTCAGCGGCGGCCGCAAGATCACCGGCTGGCGACAAGTCGAAGGAAAACTCTGGACTGCGGCAATCCCGTCTGTCAAAGAAGGCAGGTGGTATTTCGCCAGCTGTTTGTCGGCGGGCAACGCCGCTGGCGTTCCCGAATACCGAATCAGGGATTCTTTCAGGTCATCGGCAACATCGAGGTGAAGGGAGAGACCAGTTCCTTCCATTTCCGTAAAGGCGACATCCACAAGTCCTGGGCCGAACAAGGGGATGTTGAGTTCGTGGTCCTCCAGAAATGGGCGGACGCACGGCTGCCGCTCAAATCGGTCGATGAAGGCGCGCTCACGGCTATCGTTTCCGGGAAACCGAGCTCGTATAGCGCCTTCCCTCAGTCTCCCTATTGGGTCGAGAATGCGATAGGTGGGCTGGATAGGCCCGGCACATGGTATCTCAACCGCAAAACCGGAGTGCTGTCCTACTGGCCGCTGCCCGGCGAGGACATGAACAAGGTTGAAGTGATCGCTCCCGTGC
>DASZFN010000201.1:0-7058 GCA_035939715.1 Gemmataceae bacterium
TACACGCCCAGCAACACCGCGCCGAGGTTGCGAGGATTGCTACGCTCGTCCGTAAAGCCGCCGATGACCGCCTCCTGGCGCAGATGGGTCTTGAGCTTGAGCCAGGTCTTGCTGCGTTGTCCGGCGACATAGCGGGATTGGGCCAGCTTGGCGACCATGCCTTCCAGGTCTTGCCTGGATAGTGCCTGAAAGAAAGCGCGGCCCATCGCGGTGATATGTTCGCTCACCTTGATTCCCGGCACATCCTTGACGATTTGTGCGAGGAGTTGCTTGCGCCGCAGCAGCGGCAGATTGCGGAGATCGTGTCCATCCAGGTGGAGCAGGTCGAACACGTAATAGGTCAGCACGCCTTGCCGGGCTTTTTGGTAATTCTGCAGAAGCTGGAACTGCGGCTTGCCGCCAGCATCAAGGACAACGACTTCTCCATCCAGCACGGCGTCGTGGTTAAGCCGGGCCAGCGTATCGACCAGCGGAGGATACCGTTCCGCAAGAGACAGGCTGCGCCGCGAATACAGGCGCACGCTGTGCTGCTCCACCTCAGCGATGGCACGGTAGCCGTCCCACTTGACTTCAAAAACCCAGTCCGGATGATCGAAGGGCTCGGCCACGGGGGTGGCCAGCATCGGCTTGACATTGCGCGGCATGGCGGCCAATGGAGCATCGCTCAGGTCCAGGACCAGATTGCCTGCTGGACCGGATCGATCGCCACCGTTTGCGAGCGGTGTCAAGTTTGCTTCACGTAAAAAGGAACTGGCACCAAAATTCGCGGCCCCAGCGCGGCATAATGGTCTTTCGCTCCGCGAAAGAACGTCCTTTCGCGGAGCGAAAAGGCGACACTCATTTTCCTTGGTCTAACCCGACTTTCGTTTGGCGGCGCCTTTGGCCGGCTGTTTCCGCACACTGGGCGCCATCTTTTTCGGCGGCTTGGCCTCTTCAGGGTGTGTCTTTTGCACCTGGGCAAGGCTTTCTTTCAGCGCATCCATGAGGTTAATGACCTGCGCGTGCTCGTGCACCGGCGGCGCCACCACCTCTTCGCCGGCGACTTTCTTCTCGATGAGCTGGGTAAGCTTTTCGGTGTAGTCGTCCTTGTACTGGCTGAAATCGAACTGCTTGGGCGCGGAGGCCTCGATCAGCGTCTTGGCCAGCTTCAATTCTTCCGGCTCCAGGGCCGGCTTGGTGATCTCCTCGTCAAAGGCAGACGGCTTGGTGACCTGGTTCTCGTAATTGAGGATCGCCATGTTCAAGAGACCGTCGATCGGCCGGATCAACACGAGCTGGGCGCGGCCGTGCATGACAACGCGGGCAACCGCGTTGCGTTTCAGCTCCGCCATGCCCTGCACCAGCAAAGCATACGGCTTCTGGCCGACCGGGCCGTCAGGAATCAGGTAATAGCTCTTGCCGCTGAAATAGGTCGAGTCGAGGGCGTCCGGCTGGACGAAGGCATCGATATTGATGGCCTTCTCATCCTCGCTGCGCAGCTTCTCGATGTCCTCCGGGTCCACGACAACATACTGTCCCTTGGAGTACTCGTATCCCGAAACGATCTGGTCGTTCGAGACCTCGCCGTGGATGGGACAGGTCTTTTTGTAATTGATGCGGCTATGGCACTCGGCGTGGAGCTGATTCAGGCGCACCTCGCCGCCGCCGCTAGACGTGGCCGTGTAAGCCTTGACCGGGACCGAGACGAGACTGAGTTTCAGGAATCCTTTCCAGCTTGAACGTGCAGGCATGGAATCTCCCCAACGGATAACCACGTCCGTGCGTACTGGCCGGATTGCTATTCCTGGCATGATCCGCCCGAAGCGCAGCTGCAACGCCTTGCTTGCGGGGTATTCGACAACGATGAAATATCTTGAGCGACGCGCCCTTGACTTGCAAGGCGCAGAATGGGCCGCTGAAAATTGCCCCCGCAAAAAGAAGCGATCTAAGCCGTAATTTCCAAGGTTAGCGAGGATTCAAGGTGACAGCACAAAATGCTTAATCCGTATAGCCGTTACTCCCGGAGAGGTAAGCCATGTACAGCTGCGTTGGCCTAATCTTGAAGGCGCTCAATAATCCGGGGCAGCGGCCCCTTACCAGACATTCCGGATGAGCACATCTACAAGGTCGTTTCATGCGGAGCTTTGCCGCCGTTTGTATGTGCTGAGACGAACTACCGCCAGTGATTCAGAAGGTGAAACTCATTGGCCATAGGAGCCCCTGATTGCTCGAGATTGCGAATAGCCCGGACGATCTCGGCATCCTTCATATCGCGAGTTGGGTCATTATCGAACCGGATCGCCAGGATACCCGTGTGGCGGCCCTGCGTAGCTTGGACTAACAGATGGAGGTCTTCGAAATCATCGTGATTTCTTGTCAGGAGAACCAGGCCTTGACGGACAGCATAGAGCAAGTGACGTGGGTCTGCCGCGCCGTCCAACAACGCGGCGGCCGGCACCACAACTTGGTGGCCCGACTTCCTGAGCCGGGCAACCAGGGCGCCCTTGGCGCTGTCGTCATCGAGATAGAGATTCATGATTTGGCGGGGGCGGCCGCGGGCGCATAAGGCCATTTGTCGCGGCCGGCCGTTTTGATCTGCGCGTCTTCACGTGCCCGCTCGGCGTCGAGCAAGTCCTTGTTCTTGACGCAGTAATCAATCGCCTCCAGGACGGCCTCAACCGGAACGTTGTACTCCCTGGCCACTTCCTCGGGAGTAAGTGGTTCTCTGCCGACAGTCTCGCGATACAGAACCTCCGCCCGGATGCGACCGAAAAAGAGCTGCCGATAGCGCGAGCCTCGCTTGGGTTTCAGATACTGGTATTCACCGTTGGCGTTCATGGCATGGTCCTCTGCTGTGAGCTATGGGATTATAACCACGGCCTTGAGGATTTTCGATGGGAATAATACGTTCGCAAAATGCGCCGTAAACTATCTTAGCCAACAAAGAATGGACCCTTCATGAAAACGTTGGGACGAGGACGACTGGTTGACGAACTGCGCGTTGCGGCCAGGAGTCTCGCGCGCCTGGAAGGGCTGGTAGCTACCGTGAAAGACAGGGAGCAAGGGGACGCGAAGTTCGCTGCCGCCCTGGGAGTTCTGGACACCCTTTCCCGTAGCGAGGGTATCCCGATTGCGATCGTCAGCGGCATGGCCGCGATCCATCACGGCTACGAGCGCTTCACGAAGGATATCGATATCGTGGTCGGGAAAAACCATCTGGACCCGCTCATTCGAGTCGCCCCGAACTATGGGATCAAGGTAATCTGGCAGGACCCAAACGGCTGGCATAAGTTCCGTTACGGGGGTGTGGACATCGAGATCATTCCGGAAGGCGGCCAGCCGCGCAAGAATGCTCCGACCACCATTCCCGGCCTGAAGCATCTCGGTGTTCAAGAAGGCGCCAGGTACGCTAATCTCGAAGGGTGGATGGAAACGAAACTGGCCTCCAACCGGCAACTCGATAGGGCCGACCTGGTCCAGGTGATGAAGAAGCTGGACTCCGCTAATCTTCGGAAAACCCGAAGGCACATCGCCAAGGTTCATCGGGCTTACCTGCGCCTGTTCGACGAACTGCATGCCATGGCCATTGATGAAATGGAACAAGAAAAAGACCGTGGCGGGCCCAGGTGACAACCTGCCTGCCCTTACAGTGCACGCCCCGAAAGCTGGGGCTGGGGTCCGATCCCGCGCTTGAAAAGTGGCGTTTAGCTCTTGCCAACCAGCCATTCTTAGGTATCCTGGATGGACATAGTTTCAGCACAGTCTCCCGGGCCAACCTACGGCACATGGAGGGTACGATGCGAGGCGGCAAGTCATGGAAAAAGTGGGTTTCACTCTCCACACTGAGTGTCGCCGGGGCGGCTGGCGGAGCGCATAGCCTGGCCGATGTCATCGTCGTGCCGGTCAATCAGAATTTCAATTACAACTCCAACACGCCGTATACGCTCGACCTGCCCGGCATCAACAAAATGCAGGTTTTCAGCACCCAGGTCTTCGTCCAGAGCATGCAAAACAGCAAGTCTGTCGCCCTTGGCGGAGTGGCAGGAGCAACCTACTTCCACGTGAGGCGCTATACTGCGCAAACATTCTTGTACCACGCTCCGAGAAAGATTCTGCAAGGAGCGCCGGCCGGCAAGAAGTGGGCGAGCGCCGGCGGCACCGTTGGAAACATGGGCCTGCTGGGCGCGGCGGACAGCGTGTTTGGCCCTATCGGTCCCAGCAGCTACACCGACCGCTACTTCGCTTTTCAGTTCAAGGACGCGGGCGGGCAAGTCGATTACGGCTGGCTGCAGGCCACCTTGAACAACGTCAGTTCTCCCCAAGATATCCCTGTCACCATCACGCAATACGCCTACGACACCAGCGGCAATCCCCTGCCGATGGGCTCGATCACCTCCGCAGTCCCGGAGCCGACTTCAACTGCCTTGGCCGGATTAGGCGCACTAGTCCTCGGAGCCGTCGGCGTTCGCCGCTGGCGCAAGGCCAAGCAAACGGCCGGCGTTTGATTTTCGCGCGGATAGGGGGCTCTATCGATTCAGCAATCCCGTCCCTTATCCGGATTTGCTCTCATGCCTCAGCCTGCAACACGCGTCTTACTGGTCGGTTGGGATGCCGCGGATTGGAAGATCATCCGGCCGCTCCTCGACCGCGGGGAGATGCCGCATCTTGCCGGCCTCATGCGCGAAGGCGTGCACGGCAATCTGGCCACTCTCTACCCCACGCTCAGCCCGATGCTCTGGACTTCCATTGCCACGGGCAAGCGCGCCTCCAAGCATGGCATCCTGGGCTTTACGGAAATCACGCCCGACGGCGCCCACATTCGCGCGATCAGCAATCTTGGACGCAAGGTCAAGGCGCTCTGGAACATCCTTCACCAAAGCGGCAAGCGCTCGATCGTCGTCGGCTGGTGGCCGTCGCACCCGGCCGAGCCAATCAACGGCGTCATGGTCTCCAATCATTTTGCCGGGATCGAACCGCCGCCGTTCCCGTTGCCGCCCCTGCCGGCGCGCGTCATCCATCCCCCCGAGTGGCGCGAGCGGCTGACCGACGTGCGCGTCCATCCGATGGAGCTGGAAGGACAAATCCTGCGCCGGTTTATCCCGGCCATCGAGAAGGTCGATCAGGAGCACGACAAGACGCTGCACAAGCTGGCCGCAGTGATCGCCCATGCCATGTCGATTCACGGGGCGGCCACGGAGCTGCTGGCGGGGGAGCGCTGGGATTTCGCCGCCATCTACTACGACAGCATTGACCACTTTTGCCACCGCTTCATGCGCTGTCATCCGCCGCGACTGCCGTGGGTTTCGGAGGAAGAATTTGCCCTCTACAAGGACGTGGTGAACAACGCCTATCGGTATCACGACGCCATGCTGGGCCGCCTGTTGGAGCTGGTGGGGCCGGAGACGCACGTGCTGGTGTTGAGCGACCATGGCTTCCATGCCGATCAGCATCGCCGGCCGGTGCTGCCCGCGGAGATGGCCGGGCCGGCGGTGGAGCATCGCCACTTCGGCATGGTCTGCCTCAAGGGGCCGAGCATCCGCAGAGGGGAAACCGTTTACGGCGCCGGCCTGCTCGACATCACGCCGACGTTGCTGCACCTGTTTGGCTTGCCGATCGGCGAAGACATGGACGGCAAGGTGCTGGCCGCGGCGTTTGAAACGCTGCCGCGCGTCGATTCCATTCCGAGCTGGGAAGAGGTCCCCGGGGATGCAGGGCGTCATGCCGCCGATTCGCAACTGGATTCCCTGGCGGCCGCCGAAGCCCTGAAGCAACTGATCGATCTGGGCTATGTCGCGCCCCCCGCCGCCGACCAGCAAATAAACTTGGAGGAGAACCTCTTCGAATTGCGCTATAATCGGGCCCGCGCTTACCTGGATGAACGCCGGCCGGACCTGGCGGAACCCATTCTGACTGCCCTGCTCGAGAAAAAACCGGACAGCCAGCGCGTGGCGGAGCGGCTGCTGCGCTGTCTGCTCGCGCGCGGCGCGCACGCGGCGGCGCGCACGCTGATGGATTCGTTTGATGCGACTTGCGAGCACCTGGCGCCGGCGGCACGCAGTCAACTGGAGCGCCGGGAACAGGAACGTCCTGAAGAGGGCCTGCGCCCAGAGATAAATGCCGCCGATCAGCGCGAGGCTTTCGAACGGCAAGCGTTACGCGAACAGGCCGCCGGCCATGTGCTGCCGCGGCTATTGATGCGGATGCAGGTGGAAGTTACCTCCTCGGGCCGGGAGGAAGCAAAAGCATATCTGGCCGAACTGGAAAGGGAACTTCCCCTGCAGGGCGTGCTCGGCGTGGCCATCCAACTGGCCGAGGCCTACTTGCAGGTCGGCGAAAGGGAGCCGGCGCTGCGTTGGTGCGCGAAAGCTCTCAAGGAGGATGCGGAAGATTGGCACGCCTGGGGCATTATCGCGCGCATTCATTTCGAGGCCAGTCGCTGGGAGCCGGCCTTCAACGCGGCCGTGGAGTCGCTCAGCCTGATCCATTACCAGCCCTACCTGCACTTCATTGTGGGCCGCTGTCTCATGGCCACGGGAGAATGGACAGAGGCCGACAAGGCGCTGCGGACCGCGCTAACCCAGATGCCCGCCCTGCGGGTCGCCTGTCTGGCCCTGGCGGAGCTGTACGAAGGTCCGTTGGCCAGGCCCGCAGACGCGGCGGCGCTGCGTGCGCGGGCGCATGCTCTGGAGCCTGGCAGTATTTCCCAGGAACCAGCGCCGGCCCGTTCGGCAGGCGCACGCCCTTGCACGCCTGAAGATTCCGCACTCTTTCGTCCCAAGTGGATCAAGCGCCGCGGCGAACAGGATATCATCGTGGTCAGCGGCTTGCCCCGCAGCGGCACATCGATGATGATGCAAATGCTCGCCGCGGGCGGCGTTGACGTGTTTACCGATGGGCTTCGTCAGCCGTATGAAGATAACCCGTCCGGCTACTACGAGCACAGCGCCGCGCCTCGTCTGGCGGAGGATGCCTCCTGGCTGCCCAGGGCGCGCGGCCGGGCGGTCAAGATTGTCGCCCCCCTGCTGTGCAAACTGCCCGACGGAGAACACTACCGGATTATCATGATGCGACGCGACCTG
>DASZFN010000202.1:0-8329 GCA_035939715.1 Gemmataceae bacterium
TGAGTTTGCCAACCGTGGCAAACTCGCTGGCAAACTGGCAAACTCATTTCTGCGCAGCCACGGCTGGCCGACCAGACGACGAGAGCGAACTGTGTTGGCGTTCACAACCGCAAATCTGCAATCTCAAATCTGCAATCCTTCCCGACTCACCGCCGCACCACCACGCCAGGCTCGACGATGTCATGACGCCGGTTCAGCGGTGGGGCGTCGAGGGTTTGCTGCTGACCGCTGGGCCAGCGAATCTCAACCCGGTCAATGCGGGAGCGATCGCCGAGACCGAAGTGCACGGTCTTGGAAGATTGCGAAAGATAGCCGCCGGCCGCCTGGACCTGGCGGACCATGACGTTCTTGCCGGCGTAGACCTTTACCAGGGCGCCGATGGCGTCGCGGTTGCTCCGCGTGCCGCGCAGGCGGAAGGCGATGTAGTTCCTGCGCGGCAGAGCGTTCTTGAAATAGTAGGGCGCATCGTTGAAATTGTTGGTCACGATGTCAACGCGGCCGTCATTGTCGAAGTCTGCCGTGGCGGCGCAACGCGAGCTCCGGGCCACCGGCTTGCCGGCAATGGGCTCCAGTTGATAGGCGCCTTCAAGCGGCGGCTCGATGCCGAGCTCCGGGGCACGGTCCGTGAAGGTCCGGTTGCCGTTGTTCATCATGAGAGCATTGGGCCAATAGAAATACGGGTAGCCCATTCCCGACGGCAAAAACACGTCCTCAAAGCCGTCGTTGTCAAAGTCCGCCGTGGCAACGCCCCAGGGCCAGAAGGTCTCCATGCCGGCGGCATCGGAAACTTCCTCGAACTTGCCGTTGCCCAGGTTGCGGAAGAGCGTGTTGCCGAACAGCACTTCGTCATAGCGGATGTGGAAGGTGTCCGCCATTTGTCGCTCCATGGCATCGGCGTACTGGGCATTGAACTGGCGGCCGGCGCCCATGACATGGGGATACTTCCGCTGCGGATTCTTGCGGACCACGTCGACCAGCGGCCCGGGCAAGCTGATGGGCAGCCACATGTCCGAATGCATGTCGGCCACCAGCAGATCGAGTTTGCCGTCGTTGTCGAAATCGAACGCCTTGGAGCCGATGGCGCCCCAGGAGGTGCGTCCGAGCGTCTGCCGGGTCACGTCGGCAAAGGTGCCGTCGCCGTTGTTGCGATACAGTTGGCTGGCGCCGAACATGTTGGTGATGAAGAGGTCGAGATAGCCGTCCTCATCGAAATCAAAGACCGCCACGTCGCCGCTCCAGCCCTGGCCTTTCAAGCCGGCCTGAGCGGTTACATCGGTAAACGTGCCGTCCCGGTTATTGTGGTAGAGGATGTTGTCCTCTTTCGGACTATGGGCCAGCATGGCGAACGTCGCCGCGCCGGGGTAGTACCGGGCCGACGAATCGAGCGTGTTTTCCGTCCACTGCGCGGAATTGGTAACCAACAGGTCGAGATAGCCGTCGTTGTCATAGTCGAAAAACACGGCCGTCTGCGCGTGGGCGATGCTGGTCAAGCCTGCCTCCTTGGTGACGTCCTTGAATTTGCCGTTGCCCAGGTTCTTGAAGAGGATATTGCCGCCGCGCGTACTCGTGACGAACAGCGATTGGCGGCCGGAGTTATCGTAATCGGCAAAGGTGGCGGCCACGCAAACGCGATCGCCCACGGCGACGCCCGCTTCCTGGGTCACATCGACGAAGGTGCCGTCTCCCTGGTTTCTAAAAAGGGCGTTCGGCCCGAGCTGGTTCACGAAATAAATGTCGTCAAAGCCGTCGCCGTCGTAATCGCCGACCGCCACGCCGCAGCCGTGATCGTAGAGATTGATTTTGAAATTCTCGCCTTGCTCTCCGGGAAGGAAGGCCATGCGAAAGGTGATGCCGGCTTCGCGCGCGATGTCCCGGAAACCGGCTTGGGCGGCGTCCGGGGACGAGTCGCCAGGCGGATTCGGCTGGCGCGTCATGACATAAGCGAGCGTGCCAAGACCGGCAGCGACGAGCAGCACGAGGGCCGCCGCCAACCTTAACTTCCAGAGCGTCAGCCGGAACATGGGACTATTTCCTGCAGCGCTGCAACCGGAATGGGGTTTCTGTCCGCAGGAGAGTAAATGCTGACGCGTGCCGGAGAAAGGGACCCAGCGATGCAGCTTTCGCTGGATCCTCATCCGGCAGCATTGCGCGCAGGAAAGATTAGCAACGCGGACATGAACAGCGCGTGAGAAAAGTCTTAGAGCCTGAACAAAATGGGGACTGGCTCGGCAGGAGGCGGTGCCTGTCCCCATTTTTGTTTCAGGCTCTTAAACTTCGACACGGCCTACCCAATCGGCCAGGGGAGAGTTACCATGAAGGTTCATTCTTTTCACAGGCGCCGGCGACACTTCCCCCGCAGTGACTCGCTGCTCGGCGCCGGGAAGCGAAATGAGGATCGATTCGCGTGTCCAGGCCGCTGAGCGAGAAGCATTTTCGCGCCTTGATCGAAAACAGCGCGGACGGCATTGCCCTGCTGGCGGCGGACAGCAGCGTTCTCTATGCCAGCCCGCCCACCACGCTCATCCTCGGCTATCAAGCAGACGACATCATCGGCCGGCAAGCCCTCGAACCGGTTCACCCGGACGACCTGCCGGCAGTCCGCGCCATGTGCGTGCAGTTACGCAAAACGTCGGGGGCCAGTCTCGTCAGCCAGTTTCGCTACCGCCATAAGGACGGCTCGTGGCGCTGGCTGGAGGGCACGGCCAAGAACCTGCTGGCCGAGCCGGGGGTCGAGGCCGTCGTCGTCAACTATCGAGACATCACCGAGCGCAGGATCGCCGAGGAGGAGCGGGAGCAGTACCTGGCCCGCGAGCTGGCCGCCCGCGCCACGGCAGAGACGGCCGCCGAACGCCTCCGCGCCATTCAGACCATCACCGACGCGGCACTCGGCTACCTGGCGCTCGATGATTCGCTGCGCGAATTGCTGGGCCGCACCCGCACCGTCCTGGCCGGGGACAGTGCGGCGATCTTGCTGCTCACGGACGACAATCGCCATCTGACTTTTCGGACGGCGCAGGGACTGGAAGCCGGGACGGCGCCGCAGGGCATGATTCCGCTGGAGAGCAGCATCGTCGGCAAAATCGCCGAGCAGCGCAAGCCGCTGATTGTCGAAGACCTGACGCAAATCGAAGGCGTCATTCCGGTGCTGCGCAAGAATGTCCGCTCGCTGATCGGCGCTCCGCTCCTGTCCCAGGAGGAAGTGATCGGCGTGGTCTTCGTCGGCACGTTCTCGCGCTGCCGCTTCAGCGAAGAGGACCTGCGCCTGCTGCAGGTCGTGGCCGATCGGGCGGCAACGGTTATCGAACATGCCCGCCTGTTCGAGCAAGTGCGCGCCGGCCGGGAGCGCGCCCAGCTCCTGTCGCAACAGCTCATGGAGGCGCAGGAGGCCGAGCGCCGCCGCCTGGCGCGCGAGCTGCATGACGAGATCGGCCAGGCCCTGACCGCGGTCAAGCTGAACTTGCAAGGCGTGCAGCGGGCGGCTGGTGACCCCGCGGCCATGCCGCGCCTGGAGGAAAGTCTGGCCATCGTCGACCGGGCCTTGCAACAAGTGCGCAACCTGTCGCTGGACTTGCGGCCGTCGTTGCTGGATGATCTGGGACTGGTCGCCGCCTTGCGCTGGTATGTGGATCGAGTGGCCCAGCGTGCCGGCTTCGTAGCGGAATTTATCGCCGAGCCTCCGGGCATTCGCGCGCCCGCCAGTCTGGAGACGACCTGTTTTCGCGTGGCCCAGGAGGCGTTGACCAACGTCGTTCGGCATGCCGGGGCGCAGCGCGTGCGCGTGGAGCTGCGCGCGGCGGACGGCGAGCTGCATCTGTGCGTCCGCGACGACGGCGCCGGCTTCGACGTGGCCGAGGCGCGTCAACGGGCCGTACGCGGCGGCAGCCTGGGGTTGCTCGGCATGCAGGAGCGCGTGACGCTGATCCGCGGGCGGATTGAGATCCACTCCGCCCCGGGCAAAGGCGCCGAAGTTCACGTGAGCCTGCCCCTGGCGCCCCAGCCGTCCCTGGAGAGAAGAAGCAAGAAAAGAGCATCTCCATGAAGTCGATTCGTATCTTGCTTGCCGACGATCATGCGCTGGTGCGTGCCGGCATTCGCGCCTTGGTGGAGAATCTCGCCGGCGTCGCAGTCGTTGCCGAGGCGACCGATGGTCGCGAAGCCCTGGCGGCGATCAAAACCCACGAGCCGGACCTCGTGCTCATGGACATCTCCATGGCCGGGCTGAACGGCCTGGAAGCCGCCGCCCGCATCGCCAAGGATTTCCCGGACGTGCGCGTCATCATTCTCTCCGCTCATTCCAATGAAGAGTATGTCTGTCAAGCACTGCGTGCGGGCGCTGCCGGTTATCTGCTGAAGGATGCAGGCACGGCGGAGCTCGACCTGGCTATCAAGTCGGTCGCGCGCGGGGAAACCTATCTCAGCCCTGGAGTTTCCAAGCACGTCATCGCCGATTACCTGCGACGCACGGGCGGTGAGACGGGGGCCCTGGAGATGTTGACGCCGCGGCAACGCGAGATCCTGCAGTTGATCGCCGAGGGCCATACCACCAAGCAGATCGCCGGCACCCTGCATATCAGCGTCAAAACCGTCGAAACCCACCGCATGCAGCTCATGGAGCGCCTCGACATTCATGACGTGGCTGGCCTGGTGCGGTTCGCCATTCGCATCGGACTGGTTAAGGAATAGGCCCCGCGAGCAGTCCTGGCGTTCAGGCCGGACGCCGGAAAATGGACAAGCAACAAACACTTTGATTTAATTGCAGCAACCAGGAATCCAGTTGGAAGCCTTAGCCGACCATGTCGGGCTGGGAGATGCTTGACACCGCTCTCGAATCGGTTGCCGTTGATCCCAGAACGCGACAGCTCAAACGTTTACCGGCAATTTCGCTCAAAATAGCAGCCGCCCTGCTCTCATCAGTCGTCTTCCGTATTCCTGGCTATCGGCGGCGCCTCCGGTTTCTTCTCTTCTTTCTTGGCCTTCTTGACATAGGTATCCAGCCACGCCACCCAACGCGCCCACTGATCCAGCGTGGTCTCCCGGGCGATCGGTCCATGCCCTTCATACGGATACATGTACAGCGCCGCCGGCTTGCCGAGGCCGTCGAGGGCCATGAACATGTGCTCGGCGTTGATGGGGTTGGTGCCGACGTTGGCGTCGTTCATGCCGTGGTACATGAGCAAGGCGCCATTGACGCGGTTGGCCCAGAGGAGCGGGGACATTTCCAGATAGGTTTCGCGCGCCTCCCAGATCTGCCGGCGCTCGGTCTGGAAGGTCATGGTCGTGAGGGTGCGGTTGTAGTTGCCGTCGCCGGCGATGCCGGCCTTGAAGAAAGGCGTGTGCGCCAGGGCATTGGCGGTGCTGAAGGCGCCATAACTATGCCCGCCGACTGCCAGGCGGTCGCGATCGATGATGCCGCGCTTGTCCAGCTCATCGATGACGGCCCACAGGCTGTTGCGCAGATCGGGGATGTAGTTGTCGTTTATCCGGCCCGCCGGGCCGACGATGGGCACATCGGGCTCGACCACGGCATAGCCGAGCAGCGTGAGCAGCGTCATGGAGCGCGGGCCGGGAGTGTCGAAGCGCTGGCTGGCGGCGAGGGTGCGGGCGGCGCCGCGGTTGTAGGCGGCCTGGTCGGCGTATTCGCGCGGATAGATCCAGAACAGGGCCGGCAGCTTGCCGGCCGCCTTGGCTGGGGTCGTCACCTTGACCCAGAATTTGAAGCCGTCCACGCGCGTCGTCTGAATGCGCTCGACTTTGAGCTGGTGATACCACGGCGCGCGATCGACATTGTTGGTCAGTTTCGTGGTCTTGTTGCTCTGCAGATCGGTGACGTAGGAATCCGGCACCACGTCTTTCTTCTGCCGCGTGGTGAAGACCAGCTTGACATCGTCGCCGTCCACGGCATCGATGGTCTCGATCATGTCTCCCTTGCCTGCGAAGATGCGCGCCTTCTTGCCGGTCTTGATGTTGATCCGGTCGATGTAGGGCCGGGACACGGCATTGGCATCGCCACGGACGCGGTCCGCACCGCTAACGTAAACGTCCGCGGTGCTTGAAAGGCGCACGACGGGGACGGTGCCCCGCCCGGCGCGCGTCATGAGGCTGGGCACGTCAGGACCGGCGCCGCCGCGGAAGCCGCGCCCGCCCCGCAATGGTTGCTCGTCGTCTGAATCCGCAGCGGCCGATTCGCCGGCAGTGGGCGCGGGGGGGTTAGCGGCAGGAGCGCCGGTTCCGCCCGCCGGCGGGCTTTTGTAAACCACGTAAATCGGCTTCTTGGGATCGGCGACATCGATCGCGCTGATCTGCCTCTGGCTGTCGATCGTTTGCGTCAAGAACAGCAGCTTGCAATCCTCCGAGTATTGCAGGTTGGTGATGCGCTGGGCGGTTTCGTAGAGTACACGTGCATCGTCCTTGCCGAAAGGCGCACGCCACTGGTACACGCGGTCCTTGCGCGGCTCCTTGGCGTCTTTTTTCGCAGGCTCCAGTTGCAGGTACGACAGCCCGGCGCCGTCGGGCCGCCAGACGATATCGCGCTTGTCGTTGGGATCAGGCGGCGGCGTGCGGCGGAATGGATCGGCATCCGGATTCGGATCGGGGTCCGGATTAGGCGGTGGTTGTGGCTGCGCCGGGTCGAGCGGCGGCGTTGCAGCGCGGCCTTGCCGGCCGCCTCGCCCAGCGCCGGGCGTACCCGTCTGCGCGGCCGCGACGAGCGTCGGTGCTGGCGGCGGCGGCTCGCTGTCCCGCAAGTTTCGCTCCAAAACCGTGTACAGGCACTTGCCTTCGCAGTCCCAAATCCCTTCGTGAGAGCCGAAGTTCGTGAACGGCACGAAATAGGAGAACGGTTTCTTGATGGTGGTGACGCGGAACTGCTGTTCGCCCGGCGCCATGCTGACCGTGCGAATCAGGTTCGGAAAACCGATGCGGGTGACCTTGCCGTCGTTGATGTCGATGAGGGCCAACTGCCCGGTGGCGAGATGTTCCAGCAGCTTCATGTCGTAAGGCGATTCCAGCAGGTAGCGGTAAGTCCGCGACGGATGGTTGCCGCCGCGCGTGATGCGCACCTTCGGCTCCGTGGCCACGCCGTTCTGTCTCGGCATCGGCCGTTTGCCGTCGTCGGGCAGGAGCACGGTTTCCACTTGTTTGCCGTCTTTCGACCACTGGAAGGATGTCTCGAGTGTCGCCAGGACCGGGGTCGACGTCAGCTTGCGCGAAAAGCCCGTTTCGGTGTCGGCTATGTAAATATGGGTGGCGTCGTCAAAGAGCGCGTAGAACGCCAGCTTGGAGCCGTCCGGCGACCAGACGGCATTGCTCACGCGCGCGTGTTCTGGAACTTGCACGGGGACCGTGCGCTTGTCGGCGTGGTAATAGAGATCGTAGCCCACGCCGCTGCGAATCCAGAGCGCGCGGGAACGGCAGGCCACGGGATCGAACGCCATTTCCGCCAGGTAAACGCACGGACAGGCCATGCGCTGCAGCGTGGGCATACCGTCGGTTTTGGCGATGAGGAATTTCCTGCCATCCGGGCTGAGATTGGTCAGCGCGACCATGTCTCCATTAGAGGCGAGCACGGCGTCGGCAATCTCCTTGGGAGGCGTGAGGTATGCCTCCTGGCTCAGCGCGACCTGCTGGGCCTGAACGGTGTTCTCCGTCGGAATGCTCAGGAGTGCCAGGATCAAAAGTAGCGGTGCGGATTTTCGCGGCAACGGAAACATGCGCATGAAAGCGTCTCCTGCAAACGCATTGTCGAGGGATTGCTTCCATGCCGGCCAGAGGTTCTACGGCGTCCCGCCTGCTGTCGAGGGCAAATCCTCCCCTGCAATAAACAGCAAGATGTCTCCGAGTGTAGCGGTCTGGGTAGCGGCCGCAAGCAGAAAATCCGTGGCCGGATCCCTTTAGCGCAGCAACGCGAAGGCCGGACGTTCTCGCCGAGGTGCAACACCTCTGGAGCAAGAGCGTCCGGCCTATGGAAAGCTTGCTAAGACCCTCAGGTATTAATACCCGGGCCGAATCGGTTGCGGCGGAGCCACGGGCACTGGCGGAGCCACCAGTTGCGTAGGAGCCGGTTGCGTAGGAGCCGGTTGCACGTATACGGGCGCCGGGGCCGGCTGGAGATACACTGGCGCCGGCTGGACGTATACCGGTGCAGGGCCGACATATACGGGGGGAGGACCGACGTATACATAGGGTCGGTAGTAAGGTCGGTAATAGGGATACGGGGCAAAGATCGGTACGCCGATCCCTATGCCGATGCGCACGCCGGCCTGGGCCGAAGCGAAGGGGAAGGCGAGCACGATCAAGGCAGCGAGACAAAGTTTGCGGAGCATGGCAGCCT
>DASZFN010000203.1:0-8135 GCA_035939715.1 Gemmataceae bacterium
GACAGGAGACCGGAGCCACGGAGGGACTGCCATGCCGACGGGCCAATGGAGCGGCGTACTCCGCCAGATTCGCCGCGCCGCCCTCTTGCAGGAAGACGGCGAACTGGCCGATGGCCAACTGCTGGACCACTTTCTGGCCCACCGTGACGAAACGGCCTTCGAGGCGCTGGTGCGCCGCCACGGGCCGATGGTGATGGGCGTGTGCCGGCGCGTACTCCGCAATAGCCACGATGCAGAGGATGCCTTCCAGGCCACGTTTCTTGTGCTGGTGCGCAAGGCCGCGTCGGTTGTGCCGCGTGAGATGGTGGGGAACTGGCTCTATGGCGTCGCCTATCGCACGGCGCTCGGCGCCAAAACCGCCTGCGCCCGTCGCCGCGCAAAGGAGAGGGAGATGCCCCGGCGCGAAGCGCTCGATGAAGACATCTGGAGCAAGCTGCGGCCGCTGCTCGACCATGAGCTGAGCCACCTGCCGGACAAGTATCGCGTTCCGATTGTGCTCTGCGATCTGGAAAGCAAAAGTCGCAAAGAAGCAGCCCGCCAACTGGGCTGGTCGGAAGGAACCCTGTCCGGAAGGCTGGCGCGAGCGCGTGTCCTGCTGGCGAAACGACTGTCGGCGCGCGGCCTGACTCTGTCCGGCGGAGCGCTGGCGGCAGGGCTGGGCGGCAACACCGCACTCGCAAGCGTGCCGTCAGTGCTCTTGATGTCAACGGTGAAGGCGGCGACGCTGGTGGCGTCGGGCAGCGCTACGGCGGCTGGGATGGTCTCGATCAAGGTTTCGGTTCTAATGCAAGGAGTTCTGAGGGCTATGCTGATAACGAAGATAAAGCTTGCGACTATCTGGTTGCTGGCCGTCGGGGTCGTCGGTGGCGGTGTAGGTTTGATCTCTTACCCGACCCAAGTGGCTGCTCAGGGGGATGCAAAGGAATCGCGTCCGACGCCATCACCGCTGCCCGACCAAGCTCCGATGACTTCAAAGTCAGTGGCGGTTGGCAAGACAGACCCTAAGGTGCCTGCATTGCCCAGGCGCATTGAACCGACTGACATTGTGAAAATCAAGCTAGGTGAGGGAGTCAAAAACCTGCCGGTCCACTTCACCTCAAAAGACGTTGCTGAGTTTCGAAACATGTTTGAAGAAAGGCATGTGGTTTCGAGTTCCGGCACGATTGAGATCATGGATGTATCTCTGTTCGTGCGGGGACAAACTAGTGAGCAGGTCAAGAAATTGCTCGCCCATTTACTCAAAAGCTGGTTTGGGCCGACTTACTCCGCCGATCTGTTCCAGGACAATCTTAAAGTCGAAGTGATTTCCGCGAAAGAGGATGGAAGACCGATAAAGTACTACGTCGATGTGGCAGTCATAGCTGTCGAGGGTCAGCGGGCAAATGCCGGCTCGGCAGAGGGAAAGGTCCTGGCACGGCCAACCATCGTAATCCAAGATTCGCAAGTGGCAACGTTCACGAACGGGAAGTGCATGCCCGCCATTCCCTGGCGACCATCATCGTCTTCGGAATTGATGTGGACCGGGCCAAATGTCAGCCTGAAGGTCACGGATCTCCGCGGAGGCCGTCTGCGCCTTGAAACGACCTGCGAGCAATTAAGCGTTGAACGAAACGATGAGCAGGGATCGCGCTTCGTAACCAAGGGGGTGCAGGCGGTAGATATTGTGGAGCTGGGTGATCCGGTCGTCATTGACCTGGGCAACGACAAGCAAGAGGGCCGGCACTATGTGGTGTTAACGGTTACGGAAACGGAACGGAAACCACAGGCAATGCAGTTGAGGAAGGATACGCGGCCGCGTATTGGTCAAATCAAAATCGTCGGCACGCAGAAGATTCCCAACCACGCAATTCGCGCAGCGATTCCCCTTCAATCGGGCGCAATTCTGACCGAGGCGGATATGCGGCGCGCGGAAAAAAACCTCGCCAGGCTCGGCGTCTTTGAAGTAAATCTTGAAAAAAATATCCGACCTACCGTGACGGTTCTTGAAACGGATGGTGCCAGCGCTTTCAAGGATATCGAGATTCGCGTCAAAGAGAAGTAACGGCTAATCACCGTGCAGGGTCTTGGCCGAATCGGGCTGAAATCGTGACTGCCTGGCATCAGCGGCTGAGTCCCCACAACGGCTCCGACGCCGGGACTTTCCCGAAACCGAGCAACTGATCCACGATGTTAGCGGGCCAGAACAGGTACACGCACGCGTAGTTTCGCTGGCGCCAGCTTGGCGTGTTTTCGGGCGTGAAGTAGTAGAACGCCCGCATATTGAAGCGTTCGGCCTCAGCATAGCCTCGACGTGATAAGGTGAAGTAGGAGCCAACGTACAGGACAAGCAGGATACTACCCAGCCCGAACAGGCAGCGCGTCAATCTTTTTGACATCGCAGCGGACCTTCCCCTGATTTGATGGAATGCGCGTGAAGCGTCAAGCTCGCTTCTGGCGAACCATCTGCCAATTGATAATCGCTACCCAGGCATTCTCTGCCGACGAGAAATGAATCTCCCCATCGGCTTCTAGTTCTTCATCGTGAAGAACAAGCTGCAAGCCTTCATGGAGAAGGACGCCTTGCCGTGATAAATCCTCTATCGTGCCGACGTTGTTCAAGCGGAGGTGGCCGCGTTGGTCCGCATTATTGAAATCAGCATAAATGGAAGGCTTACTCATTTCACATTCTCCGCTTTTACCTCGAAGGATTGGCAATCGTCGGAGTCAGTAGCCGGCTGGCTTGCTCGGGCGTCAGACCCGTCAGCGTGGCATGGTTCGGGCTCTTACCCGACGTCCGAATGACATCTCCTCCTGCGGCCCGGACTTTCCCGACGGAAGTGATGCCAACTTGGCCGTGCGGGATGGCCGAGGCCAATTCTTCAACCGTGGCGCCGGTGGCACTTTCAACCGAAACACCGCTGACGCCGCAAGGATGGGTTCCTGTCCCCCGTCTCAGGTCCTCAGGAAGATTCTTGCCTCCTCGGACAACCAGTGCATCATCGGGAATTAATGCCATATTACCATAATTTCTTGAAAAACGTTCCTAGCTCGTCCACCGCGTCGGCATCTTCATACAGTGCATCGTTAGATGCAACGATCTTATTCCGCATTTCGTCCCGGAAATCTGGTTCAGTCCCAAGTCGGACCGCGAGCTGCACGTATTCACTGGTACTTTCGACGACGCAGTCCATCACGTTCATTTTCTTGTACAGAGCCAGCGTGATTCGGCCGCGTAGGAATGCTGACGGCCAGGTAACAACCGGCACGCCCAGCGCGAAGGCTTCATAGGCGGTGTTGCCGCCGCCGAAATGGATCGGGTCCAGGAGCACGTTACAAGCAGCGTTCAGGCTGAGGAAGTCCTCGTGGCTCATGCGCGGGAGGAAGTGGACGCGATCAAACACATCGGGGATGGTGCGCGCAAAACGCTGCCGTAAGAGATCGTCCCATGAGGCGTGCTTGCCAGAGATCAAGACCAGTAATCCATTGGGATCGCGTTGCAGGATGGCGCCGAGCAACGCGTCGAAGTCGGGATGAAGCTTGAAGAGACTCTGCGGACAGCCGTAAATATGAGCGCCGGTCGGTAGGCCGAATGCCGCTCGATCCTTCACTTGCGGAGGAGGAGCCGGCCGGTAGTAGTAGGTGGAAAGCGTCTTCAGGCGAACCAGCTTCTCCGTGTAATGCTGCTCGGCCTGGTCGGTTTCGAGCAAGTCGCTGGAGATGAAGTAGTCGATGGCCGGGATGCCGGTCGTGACGGGATGCCCCCAGGTGACGCACTGCAGCGGCGCCAGCCGGGCGAACGCCAGGAAGTACGTGAAGGGGTCCATGCCGATGTCGGTGTAGAAGAGCACGTCCAGTTGCTGCTCGGCAATTCGCTGCCGCGCCTGGTCCAGATGCTCGGGCAGCGGCACGACGCCGTCGGCGCTTTCCTGGATGGATTCTGCCAGCGCGTCGTCCTTGCCCGGAGGGCGCACCAGGATCACCCGGAAGTCGGTCCGTGGCAACTGGCGGATGAGCCCGAGGTTCAGCCGGCCGATGGTGTGGCTGTGAAAGAAGCGAGAGAGAAAGCCGATCCGCAGGGGCCGGCCTGTTACGGCAACGGATCGTGCGCAGTGTGGTGCGACGTAGGTGAGCGACGGTGTAGCCCGAGCATAGATGCTAGCCAGGCCGGCTTGCAGGTCGCGGTCGTTCAGGCCCTGGTAGGCCAGCTCGAAGGCAGTGGCGCCGACGGATTCCATGGGATCCGCGATGCTCAAATTCACCGTGCGCAGTTGGGCCACGGCAGCTTCGACCCGGCGACGTTGCCTGGCGATTTCTTCCGTCGATAGATAAATGACCGGCAAGGCGAGCACGGTCCTGATCTTGAGCCCGTCGTCCGGAGCGAGCCCCTGGGCGCGCTCCAGGCAAGCCAGCGCTGCGGACGAGTCGCCCAGTTCCTGGAGATAGGTCGCCAGGTTCTTGTGCGCCGCGGCCAGACTTGGTCTGAGTCGAATGGCTTCCCGGCTGCAAGCCGCCGCCTCGGCCAGCCGGCCCTGGCGCTGGAAGGCGGCGCCGAGATTGTTATGTGCGTCGGCGTAGTCCGGCTTCAGCCGGATGGCCTGCTGATAGCAGGCGATCGCTGCCTCAATCTGGGCCTGGCTAAGCAGCGCGGTGCCGAGATTGTTATGCGCTTCGGCGAAATCGGGATCGGCATGCAACGCCTGCCGATAACAGGCAATCGCCTCTTCGGTCCGGCCTGTGGCCTTGCAGACCGCACCCAGGTTACTGAGTGCCGCGGCGTAATCGGGCTTCAGCCGCACCGCCTCGCGGAAACTGGCCTCCGCTTCGGCCAGCCGCCCCTGGCGCAGCAGCATGGCGCCGAGGTGGCTGTGAACATTGGGGTATGCGGGCTGCAAGCGCAGCGCCTCCCGGTAGCAAGCCATCTCCTCTTGCACCTTCCCCAATGCCGCGTAGGCCAGTCCCAGGTTGCTATGGAAGATCGCCTGAACCTGGTCCAGGACAATAGCCCGCCGGATAAGATCGACGGCCTCCTCGTTACGGCCGGTCTGATGCGCGGCCAGTCCGAGGAGATGCCAGGCGTCGGCGTTGTGCGGATCGGCTTGGAGAATCTGGCGGTAGGTATCCTCTGCCTGGCGAAGGTTGCCGGCTTGATGGTGCTGGAGGGCCATTGCCAGCGCCTGATCAATATCTGCCACGCAGCATGCTCCACTGACTTGCTGAATCAGCGCGAAAAGTTACCATAAGGCTATCGCTACGCTGATTGCCAGTTCCTTTCATAACACCTGAATGTGATCGGACAAAGAAGAAATGACCAGATACAGGGCTCGAATAAGGTGGTCGGTTGCCGTCGCAACTATCGGTTGCATGCTCGCAGCCAGGAGTGGCAGGGCTGAGGAGGAAACCGCTCTGAGAGTGGTCAAACAAATCACCGTAGATGCGCGCGGCGAGCACGCCATCGGCAACCGGGAGCCCTTACAGCCGAGTCCGTTGATGAAGTTGCCCATCGGCAGCATCACACCCAAGGGCTGGCTGCGCTTTCAACTGGAAACGGAAGCCAAGGGGATGATCGGCCGGTTGGCGGAGATTTCGCCCTGGTGCAAATTTGAAGGGAATGCCTGGGCAGATCCGCAGGGCAAAGGCCACAGCGGCTGGGAAGAGCTTCCCTACTGGCTGAAGGGCTACGGCGACCTGGGCTATGTCCTCAAGGATGAAGCAATCATTAAGGAGGCACGCCGGTGGGTCGACGCCGTGCTGGCCAGCCAGGAGAGCGACGGCTGGTTCGGGCCGCGCGGCTTGAAGACATCGCTCAAGGGGAAGCCGGACCTGTGGCCGCACATGGTCATGCTGAACGTTCTGCAATCCCACTATGAGTACAGCCAGGATGCGCGCGTGCTTCCCTTCATGACGCGGTATTTCCAGTGGCAACTGCGGGTGCCGGATGCCGACTTCCTGGCGGGTTACTGGCCGAAAATTCGGGCCGGCGACAATCTGGACAGCGTTTACTGGCTCTACAACCGCACCGGCGACAAATGGCTCCTCGATCTCGCCGCCAAGATTCACAAGGCATGTCTGAACTGGGCGGACGGCGTGCATGACTGGCATGGCGTGAACCTGTCGCAAGGATTCCGCGAGCCGGCGGTCTATTTCCAGCAGGCCCGCGACAAGGCGTTGCTCGATGCCGCGGAACGCAACTACCAGACGGTAATGAGCATGTACGGGCAGTTTCCTGGCGGGGGTTTTGCCTCGGACGAGAATTGTCGCAAGGGTTATACCGACCCGCATCAGGGCTTCGAGACCTGCTCGATGGTGGAGTTCATGCACAGCTTCGAGATGCTGACAAGAATCTCCGGCAATCCGTTCTGGGCGGACCGCTGTGAAGAGGTTGCGTTCAACTCATTGCCCGCAGCCCTGACTGCCGACCAGAAGGCCCTGCATTACTTGACAGGCGCAAACATGGTGCAGCTTGACAAGAACAACCACGCCCCCGGCGTCCAGAACAACGGCACCATGCTGTCCTACAGCCCGTTCGCCGTTTATCGCTGCTGCCAGCACAATGTCTCGCACGGTTGGCCCTACTATGCCGAGGAATTGTGGCTGGCCACCGCTGACCGGGGATTGTGTGCTTCGCTGTATGCGGCTTGCGAAGTCAACGCCAAGGTAGGTAATGGGACGCCGGTACATATCGTCGAGGAGACGGATTATCCATTCGCTGACACCATCGTCCTCAAGATCGGCCTGGCACAGCCCGCGCGCTTTCCGCTGTATCTCCGCGTGCCGCGCTGGGCCGGCGATTCGACCATCGACATCGGCGGTGAGACCATGACAATCAAGGGCGGTTCGTCGTATGCGCTCCTGGATCGGGAATGGAAGGATGGCGATGTGGTGAAGGCGCGCTTCCCGATGGCGGTGGCGGTGCGCACCTGGCAGAAGAATCAGAACGCTCTCTCGATCGATTATGGGCCGCTGACCTTCTCGCTGAAGATCGGCGAAAAGTATGTTCGCTATGGCGGCAAGGGGGACTGGCCTGAGATGGAAGTCTACCCCACAACGGCCTGGAACTATGGACTGGTCCTCGATGACGCCAAGCCAACCAGCTCGCTAGAGTTAATTCGAAAATCCGGACTTTTGCCGGATCAGCCGTTCACACCGGACGGCGTGCCTCTTCAGATCAAAGCCAGGGCAAAAAAGATTCCAGGCTGGACGCTGGACAAGGACGGTCTGGTGGGCAAACTTCACCCCGGCCCAGCGCGCTCGCAGGAGCCCGAGGAGACGATTACGCTTATTCCCATGGGGGCAGCCCGCTTGCGTATTACAGCGTTTCCAAGGATCGGTAGTGGACCGGATGCAAAGGAATGGTAAGCCCTGGACCGGACAAGTTTGTCAAACAGGTTGCCCCCGCGGCAAACATGTCCAATTCCGTAAGCCCAAGATGCGCATTTGGCCCGAAGATGCCCATTTGACCAGAGGCAGATGAGCATCTTCGGAGCGACGGTGTAAGTGCTTGTCATGTAAAGAAAAGCGGCGTAAGAATCGCCATTTTTTTGCCGAAGATGCTCATTTGAACTCCACCCGGCCAAATGGCCAGTCCCCGAGACGGTCACTGTGGCCATCGTGGCCATCTAGCGACGGGTCTCCCCCGCGATCATTCTCATTCCGGGGTTGATGGAGCTAGTTCCTCGCGATCTATGATCTGTGCAGCCCGGCAATTGGCTGCCATTCGGTGAGAGGCAGCATTTGCAGCGGCAGGCCGCGCTGGACGCGCAGTTTGCCGACGTCGAAGAGGGTATGCATGATCGTCGCCACCAGATTCTGAATGGTGACAGGTTGCGTGGCGGGCTCGCCGCCGTTGCGCGTGGAGCGGCCGATGACCTGGCCCATGTTCAAGCCGCCGCCGGCCAGCAGGAGCGGCGCGAGATTGCCCCAGTGATCGCGGCCGCCGTTCTTGTTGATCCGCGGCGTCCGCCCCATCTCGCCGCAACAAACTAGCAAGATCCTGTCGCTCAGGCCACGGGCCTCGACGTCTTCGAGAAATGCGGAAATGGCGTGGTCCATCGGCAGGCCCATGTAGCGCATGCCCTCGGCGACGCCGGCATTGTTGACGTCGGCATGCATGTCCCAGACGAAATTCGTCGTCACCGTCACGAAGCCGCAGCCGTGCT